>JAOUAY010000093.1 GCA_029860565.1 Candidatus Nitrosopumilus sp. | reverse complement strand
GACTGCTTTGGCAGCTGTAGCACTTGTGGCAGTTCACATTTTGATGCGTCTTACCCAAGGATTTGCAGATTCTTTAGAATATGAAAACGTTCTTGCAAATTATAAATTTATTCCATATGCTATTATGCTGGAATTAATTCTAATCTTACTTGCTGTTCACGGATTTAATGGACTTCGAGTTATTTTGATCGAATTAAAACAAGGTCCGACTTATGAAAAAGCTGTTTCTTATGGTTGCCTTGCTGGTATGGTTGGATTAATAGCCTACGGCTCAAGAACAATTATTATGACTAACATGGGGATGGTGTAGAAATGGCTCAAGCATCTGGTATTGCAAATGAACAAATATCAACACCGGTATCCTCTTCAAAATCTATTACTCTTAGAATTTCAAGATACAATCCAGAACATGATGATTCTAGTAAATTTATGGAGTTTAATGTTCCCTATGAGAAATGGACAACTGTATTAGAAGCAATTCTTGATGTGAAAAAACACTATGATCATTCAGTAGCTGTTCGCTATTCTTGTAGACAAGCTACCTGTGGTTCATGTGGGATGATAATAAATGGAAAACCTAGATTAGCATGTTTTACAAAAATCAGCGAATTAGATTCTAATGTTGTTACAGTTGAACCAATGAATAATTTTCCGATTATACGTGATTTGACTGTAAAGTTTGAAAAATTATTTGATTCTCATCAAAAAATTAAGCCGTATCTGATTCGAGATGATACGGAATTAGAATCTGATCAAAAAGAATTCTTACAAACTCCTGAAGAAGTTGAACAATACATCCAATTTGCTAATTGCATCAAATGTGGTTTGTGTAATTCTGCATGTCCTACTATGGCTACTGATTCTTCTTTTGTTGGACCTCAAGCATTAGCTCAAGCGTATCGATATGTTGCTGATAGTAGGGATAAAGGAAAAGATTCTAGACTAAACATAATTGATGACTCACATGGTATTTGGAGGTGTCATTTTGCTGGTTCTTGTAGTCAGGTATGTCCAAAAGGTGTTGATCCTGCAATGGGAATTCAATTACTTCGAGGATATTTGCTAGGTTTTAAAAGTTAACCTAGTTTTTTTGGATTTGGGCTATTGTTCACTTGATTGTTAATCTGTTCAGCCATGAAGTGATTTGAGACATTTACTTTCACATCTTTTACTCCTTCTACTTTCAAAAGATTATCGTGAACGTCTTGACAAATCTTAAAACCAAATACTGCTGGACAGAACGGACTGGTAAGATGCAAATCAACTTTAACATTACTATCATTGATGTCTACTTCATCAATTAATTCTAGTTCTACGATTGATGTATTGATTTCTGGATCTACAATCTTTGATAACTCATCAAATATTTTCACTCGCATTAGTTTGATATCTTGACTCATGTCCAGAAAATCATTGATGCTATATATAACCATTTTAGAACCTTAGGTGATGTATCGTTCTCGTTTTAGTACTGATTTGAGTGATATTACTTTAGAGTATGTTTCATCAATTGATGATGATTCTGAAATTGCCCTTTATGATATTATTGGAAGTCAAGCTCACTCTTTAATGTTATTTCAAAACAATATCATTACAAAAAATGATGCAAAAAAAATCTTGTCGTCATTAGAGAATATAAAAAATAAAAAATTTGATGCTGCTTCTGGCGCTGAAGATATTCATGAATTAATTGAATCATTAGTTATCAAAAAGGCGGGTATGGAAAGTGGAGGTAAAATGCATACTGCAAGATCGCGTAATGATCAGGTTGTCTTGGATATTAGAATGAAAATTAGAGATGATATCAACATAATCTGTAATTGTCTTTTAGATACCGTTGAATCTCTTGTATCTGTAGCTAGAAATCATCAAAAAACAATCATGCCACTTTATACTCATCTTCAACAAGCTCAAGCGGGTCTTTTCTCTCATTATCTTTTGGCACATGCTGATGTTTTGACTCGAGATTTTGAAAGATTGTTTGGAACATTTGAACGAATAAACCAAAGTCCACTTGGTGCAGGGCCTATTGGGGGAACAAGTATTCCAATTGATAGACATAGCACTGCAAAGATGTTGGGCTTTGATGGTCTTATTGAAAATTCTCTTGATGCAACAAGTACACGTGATTTTGTAGCAGAATACGTTGCAATGATTTCTATTCTAATGACTAATCTAAGTAGAATATCTGAAGACTTTGTAATTTGGTCCACATCGGAATTTTCTTTTATTGAACTTTCAGACGAATTTACGTCTCCTTCAAGTGTTATGCCTCAAAAAAAGAATCCTGATATTTTGGAATTAACGAGAGGTAAAACTGCTGAAGTTATTGGAAATCTAACTACAATTTTAACTATCGTCAAAGGTTTAGCGTCTGGTTATGGACGTGATTTACAACAAGTAAAATCATCTATTTGGTCCACATCAAAAATATCTATTAGTGCATTATTAATTTTAAAATCAATTCTCTTAACTTTGAAAGTAAATGAAAAACAAATGAAAAAAGTAACTGAATCAAGTAATCTTATTGCATTAGATATTGCTGAAAAATTAGTTCAAGAAGGTATTCCATTTAGAGTAACTCATAAAATTTCAGGAATCCTAGTTCAATTAGCTCATAACTCAAAAAAACCTATTTCAAAACTAACTTTATCAGAAATAAAAAAATCTGTAGCTGATTCTAAAGTTGATCCTAAAATAGTTTCAAAAATTATTTCTTCTACAACTGTTGTATCCTCTCTTAAATCTAGGAAATCATATGGTTCTTCAGGATATGATGAACAAAAAAGAATGATTTCTGATAGAATTCAAAAGATCAATCGATATAGACTAGATATGTCAAAAAGAGAAAATAAAATCAATTCCTCCATTGATGACTTGGAAAAACAAATTCATGAAATATTGAATGAATAGGATAAATGAGAGCGGGTCTAAAGGGATTCGGACCCTTGACAACCGGATTAAAAGTCCGGTGCGCTACCTGGCTGCGCCATAGACCCTCGTAAAAAATGCTTTAATTGTATAATTTAGTCTTTTACAAAAGATTTTGTTATGACAGAAACTTTTAATCTGGCAATTTGTCTCAAACAACTTGTGCCCTTGTAGTATAGCCCGGTCTAGAATTCGGCCCTGTCACGGCTGAGACGCGTGTTCAAATCCCGCCGAGGGCGCCATTATTCCCATTTCCAATATTTAAGAATCATTTTAAAATCGATCGGAATTAGATTTCCATTATTACTACCAAAAAGGATTGAATGATGATTAATCTCACAAGAATATTAAAATTCAGGCAATTTTACCAAAATATGATGTCTGAAGAGAAAAAAGAATCTGAAGTGGAAGCAAAACCAACTGAGGATACGACATCAGAAAAACCAACAGTGGAAGATACAGTACAAGATGAATCTGCAAAAGCAATGGAAGAAGCAAAAATTGTAAATGATGTATCAGAAAAAGCAGAAGCAGCAGCTAAAGCAGCAGAAGATGCAGAGAGTGCATTAAAAGAGGCTGTTGCAAAAGTAGAAGCAGCAAAAGCAGAAGCTGAAGCCGCAGCAGAAGAAGAATACAAAGCAATTGCAGCTGAAGTTAAAGCAAATGCTGCTAAGAAATCTGATTATACATTTAAGAGAAAAGGTGAAGAAATTTTTAGACGAGAAATGGGTGAGCCTGAATTTTTCTTAGATAAAAAAGATAGATTTCTACGACCAATACTGACACAAGAACAACAGGAATCTCTTACAAGAAAAGCAGAGATTCCACACGATCAAACTCCTGCATATGTTCCTGAACATGTTCTTAGTCCAGAATTTGCGGGTGTTTCAAATTACGAACGAGGAGTTGATTCATTTTTGGAAGAGCTTAAACAAAAATTTGAAAAATTAAAAAATGATCCCGATGCATCTGAAAAAGAAATCAGAGAAACTGAGGATGAAATTATTTACTTAGAATCATTACATGAAAATTTCTATATTGGAATGAATGTTTTTAGAACAGCTAAAGGCGGAAGGGATAAGGTTAAAGCATAATAGGTGAATGGTTTGGCTCAAATATCTTTTGATGTGACGAATGCGAGAGTAACTTTCAAAAATGTTCCTATACACACATTATCAAAATTTACTTTCAAAGATGTCGATGCAGCATGTGCAGAATTTAAAAAAATCCCTGGCGTTGAGGAATGTGTTATTATTCAAACAACAAGTCGAGTTGAAATCTTTACGGTAAGTAATATTGAAATTGATGATTCTCCTGATGCAAGAAGAGCAGAAGGTAAAACTCTTGTGTTAAATCAAATTAAAGAGACTTGGGTCTCTTTGTCATCCTTAGAGCAAATTAATATTGATCATTTTGATCAAACACTTGAAGTCTATAAAGGCGATGATGTCTATCTACATCTATTACGATTAGCATCTGGATTAGATTCTGTTGTTATTGGAAAGCAAGAAGCTTTTGATGGAATTGTTTTATCCCATGCTAAAGCAAAGAGTTCAGGAGCATCTGGTAATGTTCTCAATAAATTATTTGAAAGTGTAATTCGATTAGCATTACGAATGAGGGATACGACAGGAATTTCAAAGGATGTTGTTTCACTAGGTGATGTTGCAGTAAAACTTGTTGATGAAAAAGCGGGCCTTGATTCTAAAAAGAAAGTATTGGTAATTGGTACCGGTGAATCTGCAGCAATGCTTGCAAAAACTTTGAATAAAAAAAGTATTGCCTTTGATGTTACAAGTAGAATTCTTGAACGTGCTACTGGGTTTACAACAATCCTAGGAGGAACTCCTTTAGATTTTAATGATGTTTTGGCAGGATTTGATAAATATGATATTATTTTTGTTGCAACCACATCTGATTATTTCTTAATCACATTTGATAGAATTAGATTGGTAATGGAAGAAAAGAAAAAAGGCACATTGATTTTAGATTTATCTGATCCTAGGACTGTTGATGAGGGAATCACTGCGCTTCCTGGAATCAAATTATTGTTCAGAGATCAAATTGCAGAAATCTATGAAGAAAGTGTTAAAGCTAGAATTGGTATTGTTCCTGCAGTGGAGAAAATAATTGACAAAGAACTTCCAGTTTTATCTGCTAGAATGAGACGATTAGAGATTTGATTTTATTATAGTCCTTGTTTTCTTAAGAGAAACTGTGTAATGACTTCTTTAGAATAATCAATTCCGTGTTCTTCATCAGTGTGTTTTCTAAAATCCTCTATCACTGTCTCCATCTCTCCCTCAGCTACAAAATCACACTCAAATCCGTAATCGTTACACGTGAGTTTTGCCATACTAATAGAAAAAATTGTCAATATAAAAATGCACACATATGTTATTTACAAGAAAAATATGTTCCTGAATCCCAAAAATGGAAATTAACTAATTGTTTTCTAATACCTCTATCCATATGATTCGAACTTAATTCCAAAACTCCCATCTGGCTTCTTTTCATGTTCTGTAACGAATCCATTTGGACCTAAATAATCAATTACCCCATCAATTGTTCCT
>JAOUAY010000092.1 GCA_029860565.1 Candidatus Nitrosopumilus sp. | reverse complement strand
TGAAACAAGTGTAAAATCAATTAGCTCGCTGGTCATTCTCCACATCCTCTCGTTTGGCTAAAACTAGTGCACCAGTCACAGAACCTGCTAAAATTAATCCCATTAAAATTAATGCAGGCCAATAATAGGTTACAAAGTCAACACCAATATCTTTGAAATCAGTAGCAGGTTCATCAGTAGTTATTGTTTTGATTCCAGAATCTAAGAAAACTGCACCTAATGCTACCATCATTATGAGCATCAATCCAAGTCCTGCAAATTTTCTTCTCTTATCTTCGATTTTTTTGAAGATTAATTCTCTTTTTACCAACATGACAGTAAATAAAATTAAAACAGCAATGGAGCCAACGTAAACTGCTAGCTGGAATAATGCGACGAATGGGGCATCTAACAAAAAGAAAAACCCAGCAATACCACCAAGAGTTCCCATCAAAGCAATTGAACCGTAGATTAATGATCTTAATTCAAGTGCAGCAATTGCAGACCCAATTGTAATTACAGTTAATGCAAGAAATATAGCATCAGCCATGTGTTGCACCTCTATCAGATATTTGGATTTCACTATCTTGTGCAACGTATGGTTTAACCTGTAGTTGAGCGGGAGTGTAAATCAAACCTTCTTTAGAAAATGATGATAATTCATAATCATTAGTCATGTAAAGTGCATAAAATGGACATGCATCAACACAAAGGCCACAGAAAACACATTTTCCATAATCAATTTGAGGCATAATTGATTTCTTGTTTTGTGTCTGTTCTTCTGGAACCTTTACCATTGCAATAGCTTCGGCAACGCCTTCACATGCAATAGAACATAATTGACAACCAGTGCAGTGATCATGAAATAGCATATGGCGTCCCTTTAATCCAGCAATTCCAACACCAGTTGATGGATCAAACTGATATCCGTCACCCACAAACTTTAGTTTCTCTTCAGGATAACGAAGTGTAAATCGTTTCAATGCAATATGTTTAATTCCCGAATTTAGTGCACGAATAATACCAGTTGCAGTTCCCATTATTGTAGTCCTCCTGGTCCCAACACACCAGCGTAAAGCAAGCCAAGTGCAATAAAGATGTTAACGAAAGCTAGTCCAATAAGCTTAGTCCATCCGAGATTTAATAGCATATCAACTCTAATTCTTGGGAAGACACCTCTTGGCAATATTATAAAGAATATTACAGTTACAGTTTTCAAAACAAACCATAGTGCGCCATTAAGCATTTCTTGTGTGAATAAAGGTAATCCAGGGAAGGGTCCTGCAGTGATAGGGCCCATTTCAATTCCCTTTTCAAGAAGTTCTGCTGGGAATGGAGGTACAACCATTGGACCGTTCCAACCTCCAAGGAATAGTACTACAAACAGTCCCGCAAATGCATAGAGCTTCAAATATGTTCCTAATTGAACAAGTCCATACATCATTCCAGATAATTCTGTTAGCCATCCAGCTACAATTTCACTTTCTGCCTCGGGCAAATCAAATGGAATTCTTTCTAATTCTGCAAGCATTGTGATAAAGAAAACAATAGCACCCACTGGTAAAAATACAATCCATGGGAAACTAGATTGACTGGCAGCAATTTCAGACAAATTAAGTGACCCCGTTAACATTACAACTCCTAGTAGAGATAAAATTAGTGGAATTTCAAATGAAACCATTTGGAATAAAGCCCTGATGCCTCCAATGAATGGGAATTTACTGTTTGCAGACCACGCAGACAAAATAGTGATGATTGGGAAGAAACCAATCACTGCAAATACTCCTAGCAATCCTAATTCTACATCTGCAACAACCCAACCAGGAGCAACAGGAATGAATGCAACAAATGCTGCGGCTGTTGCAACGAAAAGTACAGGCGCTGCCCAGAAAATTGGTTTATCAGCTTTTGCTGGAATAATAATTTCTTTTGAGATTAATTTTAGTCCATCACCCATTAACTGTAAAATACCTTCAACTTTTCCACAATAGAAAGGGCCAACTCTTAATTGTAATTTTGCCATCATCTTTCTTTCAACAAAGATTGTACCGGCTGCTAGTAATGCTGCAAATCCAAATCCAGGAAATGCCATGACCCTAAAGATATCAGTTGCCATGAATGCCTTAACCACAGGAAGAATACGTGAAGGATCCGCCAACCACGTTAATGCAAGAAATGGTGTAAGTAATTCACCATCGATTACTGGCATTTCAATAACAAATAAGATCATCATAATTGCAGGAAGGCCGATTAAAACCACTATCAGTATTATCCAGAAAATATTATCAAGTAATGATTTGATAAATTCACTTAGTTTGAAATTTGGTGCAATGGCAGACATTTATCGGTCTGCCTCCACTGGCCAATAATTAAGACTCCAGTAAACTGATGGCATATTGCCTAATTTTTCGCCTCTAAGAAGATTTGGTAATGCAACCAAGTTTCTAAATGAAGGTACACTTAATTTTACTCGGTATGGTTCTGGCTTTCCATCAGATACGATATAGCAACCCAATGAACCTCTACCGGATTCTACACGCTTGTATACGGTATCAAACCCTTTTCCTTTGGGATTAGGTTTGAGTTTTACCCTAACAGAACCAGATTTGGGCATTTTTTGTAATGCTTGTCTAATTATGTTGCAACTTTCCAGCATATCAAGCCATGGGATTCTAGATCTTGCATAAGAATCACCTTCCTTCATTACATTAGTGTGAACATCTAACTCATCATAGACATCATAAGGTTCCTTCTTTCTAAGATCATAATCAACACCACTTGCACGAAGAACAGAACCAGTAGTTCCAAATCTAATTGCATCTTGCCTGGATAGAACTCCGGTATCTCTAGTTCTAGCAATTAAGATTGGATTATCATAAAAAACTGCAGCATATTCTTTGATACGTTTTTCAAAATAGTTAACGTGACGTAAACAGACATCTTCAAAATTTGGTGGTAAATCATTTCTAACGCCACCTGGAACAAAATGTGCATGTGTTACTCTTGCACCAGTCATTTTTTCCATAAGATCAATTAAGAGTTCACGATCACCTGCGGGCCACATAAACATGGTAGAGTGTCCCAAGAAAATTCCATAAATTGCAAGCCAATACATTATGTAGATACAACGGTTTAGTTCAGATGCAATTACTCTAACATATTTTGCACGTTCAGGGACTTCAATTCCTAATAGTTCTTCAACTCCCAAAACATATGGATACAACACATTACATGAATCATGGATTACTGGTCTTTCCAAATGGGGAATATTTAGAATATAATTTCGATATTCTGCCATTTTTTCTTCTCCACGATGTACATATCCTGGATCTGGATCACATGCAACAATATAATCACCATCAATTTGTACAATAATTCTCATATGACCAGAACCAGGATGTTGTGGTCCAACATTAAGAGTCATTATTCTCTCATCAACTTTTCGGAGTGCTAATCCTGGTGGCAATTCATTAGTCATCTCTCTATCTTCCCTTTATTGCAAAGTCCTTTCGAAGTGGTGGTAAATCTGCCCAATCTTCTGGCAAAAGTAATCGTCTATTATCAGGATGGCCTTCAAAGAACACACCAAGCATTTCAAAAACTTCTCTTTCATGAAATTCTACGCTGTAAAACACGTCTCTAAGAGTTGGTAGTTTAGTTGCATCATTTCCAGGGATCGGATTTGTTTCTCTTTGTGCCCTAGTGGCTAAAACCAAAATTTGTCTTGCTAATGAAGAATCTGAATAAGATCCTATGTGATAAACAACCTCAATTTCATTATCTTGAGGGTAATCTACACCTGAAACAGATTCAACATGATCATAATTCAATCCATCACGAATAAATTCAGCAACATTATGAACATCCTCCTTTCCAACATTAATTCTAATTCGATCTTCTTTAACAAATCCAACTTCAACTTTGTCACCAAACTTTTCAATAATTTTATCAGAAATACTCTTTTCAAATGCTGGTAATTCCACGGGTTTTTCTTCAGTTTTTTTTGCTGCAGGTTTAGGTGGAGGTGATTTTACTTCAGGTTTGGAATCCACAGTGGTGGTTTTAACATCAGAACTCATTATACAAACTTCCTAGCCTTCATTCTCTTGATTTTTTCTTGTAATAACATACATCCTTGGATAAGAGTTTCAGGTCTAGGTGGGCAACCTGGAACATAGACATCAACTGGAATTACTCCATCAATTCCTGGAAGTACATTGTATGAATCAAAATACAACCCTCCAGTAATTGCACAAGCTCCCATAGCAATTACATACTTTGGTTCTGGCATTTGATCATAAACTAATCTGAGACGTGGTGCCATTTTTCTTGTAATAGTTCCTTGAACAACTACCAGATCACACTGTCTAAGTGATCCAAATGCTTCAATGATACCAAATCTTTCAACATCATATCTAGGACTCGATGCTGCACCAAATTCAACACTGCAACAAGCTGTTTCAATGTGAACAGGCCAGAGCGACCAAATTCTACCCCAATTAATGGCATAGCCCAATGGTTTATCAATTGCTTTTTCTAAAATATCTCCCAACTTCCCGATGAAAACATTTGCATTTTCTGGTGTTACTAAGTCTTTAAGCAATTTTATCCCCTATCCTCGTAAATACAATTTATATAAAAAACTACCATATTCTTCTTCTCCCTGATTGATATAGTGCAAATGCCATTGCTCCAAACATAATAGCTAAAAATCCCAGCATGGGCAAAGTTGCAATTTTTGGAACTTCCAAAAGAACACTACCCCAAGCATACAAGAAAATTGCCATAACGTCAAATACAACAAACATCAAAATGTAAGGATAATACTGCATCATAAAATGAGTTCTTCCCTCTCCTGTCGGAACTTGACCACATTCCATTGGTAAGAATTTTACAGGATTACTTTTTTTTCTGGGAGAAATCATTCTAGAAATAACTAGAGCAGGAGCCATCGCTGCCATCGCAAAACCAAACATCAATACAACGGTACTATAATTGCCCGCCAATTCCCCGACCAATTTAGCTTTTCACACTAATTTTTGTATAAAAAGGTATGGTTCTTTTTTTGGATCAAATTTTGAAAAAATTTTTTGTAAAGGACTTAATAGGATAATATCAGTAAGCAATCATGTCATTAAATATAGGCGATATTGCTCCTGGATTTGAACTTCCAGATACTGAACTAAAATTACGGACTTTGGATGAATTTAGAGGTGGGAAAATAGTGTTATCATTCATAGTTGCAGCAAGTTCTCCAGTTTGTGAAGCAGAACTTTGTACATTAAGGGATTCTTGGAAAGAAATTTCAGATCTTGGTGCAAAGATAATATCAATTAGTAATGATGGTCCATTTGCAAACAAAGCATTTGCAGAAAAACACAACTTCAATTTTCCATTATTAGGAGACTATACAAGTAAAACAATTCGAGATTATGGAATTTTAATGCCAGATTTACTTCACATAAAAGATTACAATGCTGCAAAGCGTTCTGTATTCATAATTATGGAAGACGGAAAGATTGGTTACAAATGGGTTTCAGAAGATCCACTAAAAGAACCAAACTATGAAGAAATTAAAAATTTCTTAAAATA
>JAOUAY010000091.1 GCA_029860565.1 Candidatus Nitrosopumilus sp. | reverse complement strand
TTTGCCTGCATGGGTTGAAATCTTGAATCAATCTTTATCCAGCTTGAAATTTTACATTTTGCTCCAGAAAATTTACCTGCTTTTGATTCTCCCATTTTCCATTCCCAACATGCAATTGAAACATCTACTTTATTTTGAGTTGGAGTTAGTCCCATTGTTCCATAACCATAATATGCCAAGGGTCTAATGTATGATTCTTTGAGTCCTCCGGTTTTTACGGTTTCCACAATTGCATCTAAAATATTTTTTTTTGAGAACTGCATCTTCATTGAATATAATTTTGCAGATTTGAAAAATCTATCAACATGTTCTGGCAATCTAAAAATTGCTGATCCATTTGGTGTATCATAGCATCTAATTCCTTCAAAAATTGATGTTGAATAATGTAATGCGTGAGTTAATACATGAACTTTGGCATCTTTGAATGGCACCAATTTCCCATTCATCCATATTTTTCCAACCTCTTTCATAGGAGACGAAAAAAACATTGCTAATTTAAAGAATTATTTTATAAAATATTCATTTTCATATACCTGAAACTACATATCAGATGAATATCCAATTTCAGTATGGAATGGATTTTGGGATTTGCGGGAATCGCATTTCTTACAATAGGCTTAATTGGTCAGGCATTTGAAATGAGGAAAATTCGTTTGAGAGTATACCGAGACGAGGAATTAGGCTCAGCCAATATTTTCATGAACAAGAAGAACTTCAAGTGGTATGCTATACTTGGAATTGGAATCATTCTATGGATAATAGCTGAGCGTATCTAAGGTGATCTATATAGATCAGCTCTAAATACTAGAAATTGTAAGGTATACTATCGCGTGTTTTGGGTAACGCCGGACTAAATCTAGATAATGGTCCAAGAATAAACCCATGATGGCGTTTACAGGTGAAAGCCCGTAACGCCACTCTTTCATTAAATAAAATTTATTTTTGAAATTTCTTGATGTACTGCTTTGATGGCCTTTCTTATGTTGTCTTGTGTATCTTCTATAACGATAATTATTCGCGATGTCTCTTCTTGTGCATCCATATTCAAAATATTTAATCCTGATTCACCGATTTTTGCACTAGTTCTTGAAGCCACTTGTTGAACCCTCCACATCTCATCTCCAATTAATGTGATAACTCCTCTGTTGTATGTAATTGTGGCAAGTGAATCAAATCCTAACAAATATTTTTCATTTCTTTTAACATATTCTCCATCCAAGAACAATATTCTAGAAAATTCAATCCCATCTTTTGTAAATGGTGATAAAATTATAAATTCACTATAATGTTTGTCCTTTTCTAACGATGTTAATAATTTTTGAATGGCACTTGTTTCAATTCTAAAAATAGCGCAATTCTCTTTTCCTGTAACTATTTTTATTGGATGTCCTTCCTGTTTATCCAACTCTCTTTTTATTGTAGTAATTTTTTCTGGATCTTTCATATTTGTAATAGTAATTGGCATATCTACTCCATTCTCCACAATTTCTTTTATTGCAATGGGATCCAAAATTTTCATTCCAAACATTCCTGCAAGTCTTGCTTCATTGTATGACAATTGAATTATTTCTCTTAATCCTGACTCTACAATTTTTGGATCTGCAGAAACTACTGCACTGTCTTTTTCAAAGTCTACACTAGTTTCATATTTCTTATGAAACAGTATTCCTAGATCTGCTGCGGTCCTATCCGAACCTCCGCGCTCATATGTAGTAGTTACATTATCTATTGTTTTTCCAATAAATCCTCCAATGGCAACTACTTCATTTTTCTCTACCAATTCTGCTGTTTTGTCTATTTTTTCTATAGATTCTGAAGCGAGGAAATTTGTAAATTCGATATTTTCATCAGTTATGATTGGCCAATCTTCAAACTCTATTGCTTCAGCTTTGATACCATTACTTCTTAGAATGTGGTTCATTACATGTGACATCAAAATCTCTCCTGAAAATGCTAAGGCTTGTGATCGTATTTCATTACCAAATTCTTTATTTTCTAATGCCTCATCTAGTGCTTTTTGTGCCTTTTTTAAATGAAAATCGATAGTATTTTTACAGTTTTCCTTATTTTCAGAATTCACCATTTCCAAAATTTTTTGATAAGTTGATTTTACAACATCTAGAGACGGGGAAATTCCATTTTCTGCATTTCTGCCCTGTTCTAAAATTACATCAGTAAGTGAACGCTTTTTTCCATTATAGATTGTCAATGGTGCTGAAAAAACTGCAATAATTTTGGAATCTTTTTTCAAATTAGTAATGCGTTGAACAATTTTTGGAATAGTCTCACCATTTGGACCTATTGCACTACCACCAAATTTGGCAACTATCAACTTGGTCATAGTATCTTATCAAAACCAAATGGCCTTCTATTAATCATTTGATTATCAGTCCATCAATTTTTTAATAATATCTGATGCAATTTTAGCACCATCTGTATTTACTGGGTTTCTTTTTTCTTCAATTTTTTTTAAAATTAATTCATCTAGTCTGTTGATATCCTCAAAAACAAATCCTTGCTCCCTTGCATTATCCTCTTGTTCAAAATGACCTTTGATTGGTATGAATATCGCAGGAGTTCCATATGCTCTGGCCTCATCTATAGTTGATTTTCCAGCCAAAGAAATTATCAAATCTGCGGCAAAAATCAATTCATGCAGATTATCCACAAAGCCTAAATTTCTCACATTTTCAAACTTCCTATCTACTGCTGGTCCTGAGACTAGAACTATTTCCATATCTTGATTGATTTTTGTAATAACTTCTAATGCTTTTTCAATTAGGAATAATCCTGCATCTGTTCCACCTATGCTAATAACTATTGTATTTTTTTGAAATGAAAACTTTTTTCTTAATTCTTCTCTTGTGAGGTTTGTTTGTCTAACTATTGGACCCACTTTTCTAATGTTGTCCTGATCATCTCCATTTTCAGGAAGAATTACTATGTCACATTTTTTAATAATTTCTTGCATTGATTTGTTCATCTTTTTTTCTATAAACGATGTCAATCCTTTAGTGAAATGAGTTTCTAAAATATCTGTAATCAATATAGTTGGAATTTTCATATTCTGTGCAACTGTCAGTGATGCAAAATCCTCATCACTAATCACCAAATTTGGATTATCTTTTTGAAGAATTTTTTGTGAAATATTTTTACAATCTCTATAGTATTGATAATAATTCCACAACCATTTTGCAGGATTCTTTAATGTGCCGTTTTCAATAATAAATGAAGGCGGATTATATACGTCCTGCACTTTCAGATTTATTTTTTTAAGAATCTTTGCAGCTCCACTTCCTGTTACAAAATTTGTTGAAATATTTTCAAAATTATTTGTAATTGCAATGTCTCGAGTAATGTGACCTAATCCAATTGGACTGGAAAAGAAGTCAAAAACATTCATGATTTTCTTTGGTTTTTATCAAATTTCTATATTCTCCCTTGTCTCAAAGTTTAAATGGATTTTAACAAGGTATGTTTCTGGGCTCATAGTCCAGGTCGGTTATGACGTCGCCCTTACACGGCGAAGATCCGGGGTTCAAATCCCCGTGGGCCCACTTACCATTTTTCCCCCCAATTTGGTGGGTAATTCCACTTTGACCCAGGAATTTTCTTTTATCCTATGATATTGACTGATCTCTAAAGACTTGAATTTGAGATCTTTTTGTTACTAATCTAGTAATTCATTTTAAAATAAAGTAAATCATAATTTCATTTTGCTTATTGGAATTTTTTCAGAATAGAAATGTCATATTGAAGATAATAAATAATTAGAAAAGTTAAATTGTACATTACATTTTTAATTCAACCGAACTCTAATTACCATAATGAGTGAAGAATATCAAATAGTCTGGTGGAATCTTGAGAATTTATTTGACCTAGAAAATTCACTAAATCGAGAAAAAAGAATCAAATCTATTATCAAAGGAGAAATCAAAGGATGGACAGACAAGGTATTAAATAAAAAAATTTCCCAGTTATCAAAAGTTATCGGAATGTTAAATGAAAACAAGGGTCCAGATATACTAGGAGTATGTGAAATTGAGAATAGAACGGTGTTACAAAAATTAATTGATAGTTTGAGCTTTTTGGGAAGATCCTATAAAATAACTCATGAAGATATGGATGACGGACGAGGAATTGATATTGGTATAATTTATGATTCAAAAAAATTCAAAATGACAAAAAAATTCTCTCATTGGATTATACGACGTAACTCTACACGTGATATCTTGCAGGTAAATTTGACCCTAAAAAAATCCAATAAAGAAATTGTAGTTATTTGTAATCATTGGCCATCAAGACGGGAAGGTGAATCATATACAGAGCCTTTTAGAATAGTGGCTGGTGATTCTCTAAATTATTTTGTTCAAAGAATCCAACAGATTAGAGGAAAAAAAATACCAATTATAGTAATGGGTGATTTTAATGACACACCAAAAAATAAATCAATTGGACAATATGCATTAGGAACCAGTAATCTAAAAAAAGTGATTAATGACGGTAACAATTCCCGGTTGTATAATTTAATGACTAACTTAGCCTCCAGGAGACAAGGAACATACTATTACAGAAAAAAATTCTTGATGTTAGATCAATTTTTGGTCTCAAGGGGATTTTTAATTCAAAATCCAATACTGTCAATCAAACCTCACTCTACAAGTATAGAAAATTTGCAAGAAATCAAAAACAAGAATGCAAGTCCAAAAAGATTTGGCAGGCCAAGTAACAAAACATTAAATCTAAATGGATACAGCGATCACTTTCCCATCTCACTTGTCATAATTGATTAGCAAGAGATCTAAAGTAAAATAACTCCTTTTCATCCTTGTTTTGATAATTATGCTAAAAAAGATAATCATATCTATAATCTGATGATTGTATTATGATCTACATCTAGAGTACGAAATGTTATAATCAACTGTATCTTAGAATTATCATGCTAGATATGATGATCAACATGGTAGCCCAAAAAGTCGGAATCAGTCCTCAAATGGCTCAGATGGCAATACCACTTGTATCAAAATTTCTCCTACAAAAATCACAACCAAATCAAGCATCAGGATTGCTATCTTCACTACCAACAGAGATAACAGGAATGTTCTCAGATTCTGAGAAAAAGGAATTTACAACAAATCAACAGGACATGACAGAAGACGACATGATTAATGCACTTGACAGTCAGTGTGGCGTAAATGACAAGGCAAAGTCAAAACAAGTAATTACAGAGGTAATGGGTGCACTGCAACAGAATTCAGGTAAACAGGGAGGAGGAGACTTGTTTGGTGATGTGTTAGGAAATCTAGGTAAAAGTGGACTAAATCCGTTTGGGTAAAAATCATGGACCAACAAATGCCAAAAATGGTACTAAGATAACTTTAAAATTTGATCTATTTAGTATCTGAAAATTTGACTTACTATTTAGAAAATAATTATCATATAGTTAATTTTGGCCTTAGGAGAAAAGTATTGTTTCTATGATCTTATAATAATTTATTGAAATATTCAATTGCAATACCTTCCAAGGTCAAATAATACAAATTAATCTAACTTAACATTAAAAGTGATTTCGTCATCAATGGATTCAGACATGTAG
>JAOUAY010000182.1 GCA_029860565.1 Candidatus Nitrosopumilus sp. | reverse complement strand
AAGAACCTGTTGTAAAAGAACCTGTTGTAAAAGAACCTGTTGTAAAAGAACCTGTTGTAAAAGAACCTGTTGTAAAAGAACCTGTTGTAAAAGAACCTGTTGTAAAAGAACCTGTTGTAAAAGAACCTGTTGTAAAAGAACCTTACAATGAAATCAAAAAACAAAACAATCTTACTGTGGAAGACGTGGAACTGGGAAAATTATTAAACCAAATTAATTTAAAATGTGATTCAAGTATTTTTATTGATACCATTTCATATTATGATGGAATGGGTCCTGCTTTGTATCGATTATGTCAATTTGATAATGCATTAAATTTTTTTAATGAATCATTAATCGATAATCCTGATGATGTTGAGATTCTTGTTAACAAAGGTTCAACTTTAGGAAAATTAGGCTATTTTTCTGAGGCAATAGTTTACTATGATCATGCAATTAACATTGATCCAAATTTTCTAGCTGCTAAAAATAACAAGGCAAATGCCTTTGCAAATATAGGAAATCTTAATTCAGCTATTCTGTTATATCATGAAATTTTGGTACAAAATCCTGATAATTTAACTGCTCACAAGAATCTTAAAATTGCATTATCTTTGACTTCTAATCTATCTGAGAATTCTTCAGAATCCCCTTTTCAAAATATTTCTATTCAAAAATCATCTTTATCTGAAAAAGTCAATACAATAAATTCTGAAAAACAAAAACCAGATAATTTTTTTGATGAAGTTAATACTGCATTTTCAACTTTGGGTTCTTTATTTAATTTCCTAAACTAATTTTTCATTATTATCTGTAATTTTTCCATAAACCTATAAAGCCCTGTCCAGAGGATTGTCATAAGGTAAACACATGAGTAAGATACTTGAAAAATCATTAAGAGATGCCCGCAAGGAAGATAAACTAATCATGGGTACTAAACAAGTTTTAAACTCTGTAAAGAATTCAAAGCTGATTATCTTGTCTCAATCAATTAAAAAAGAAATGTTTGAGAAAATTGAATCCGATGCAAAAAAAGAAAAAATACCATTGGTAAACTTTCAAGGAACATCAGTCGCATTAGGTAGACTATGTGGCTTACAATTTAGAATTTCAACAATTTCATTCACATCTATAGATGATGCAAACATCAAATCAATTTTAAAAGATACTGAAGCTGAGGAAAAAAAATGATTAGTTGTTATTTATCTAATGTAAGTTTAAATGAGACATTTTTTGTTCGGAGTTAAATAGGAATTCTAATGACACAATCAATAAAACTTTCAACTGATCAAATGCGAATGATGTCTCTGTTTCAAAACGTAACAGGTGCAACAGCTCGTGATTGTGTAGAAGATGAAAAACAAGATAGAGTCATTTTTGTAGTTAATACTGGCAAAATGGGACTTGCCATTGGCAAAGGTGGTGTTCATATCAAATCTTTACAGAATATTGTTAAGAGAAATGTGGAATTGGTGGAATTTGATGAAGATCCCGCAAAATTCTTGTCTAATTTACTTAATTCAAAATTAATTTCTGAAGTAAAAATAAATACACGAGCAGATGGGTCAAAACAGGCAATTGTTATGGTAGATCCAAGAAAAAAAGGAATTGTTGTTGGAAGGGAAGGTCGAAATGCTGAGAAAGCAAGACTGCTTGCAAAACGATATTTTGATATTAGTAGTGTACTGATTAATAGTCCTGAACGTGCAACTTTGGAGATGTAAGATATGAGAAAATCACCTCTTGGATTATTTGCTGGTAGGGTTCTTACAAATAAAAAGAAGAAACAAAGATGGGCAATCTCTACCTATAAGAGACGAAAATTGGGTATTGATAAGAAGTCTGATCCTCTTGGTGGTGCACCTCAAGCTCGTGGTATTGTTTTAGAAAAAGTTGGTATTGCAGCAAAACAACCAAACTCTGCTATTCGAAAATGTGTTCGAGTGCAATTAATTAAAAATGGAAAAACTGTTACAGCATTTTTACCAAGAGATGGTGCAATGAATTTTATCGATGAACACGATGAAGTACATATTCAAGGTATGGGTGCAACACAAGGTGGTGCAATGGGGGATATTCCTGGAGTTCGATTCAAAGTTTTCAAAGTTAATGGTACATCACTTCATGAATTGGTAATTGGAAAGAAGGAGAAACCAAGGAGATAGAAATGGTAGAAACAAAGAATTTATTATTATTTAGAAAATGGGATTTATCTGATATTGAGATTAAAGATCCTGGATTAAAGACTGCTATATCTTTGAGAAAACAAATTTTACCTTACACTTATGGCCGTTCAGCATTAAAACGATTCAATAAAGCAGATGTTAACATTGTTGAGAGATTAATCAACAAGACAATGCACTTTGGAAAGAAATATGCAAAAAACACTGGTAGAATGACTGGAAAGAAAACTAAATTACTTAATACTGTTAAAACAGCTTTTGATATAATTGCATTAAAAACTGGTCAAAATCCTGTTGAGGTTTTAGTTAGAGCCGTAGAATTCTCTGCTCCAAATGAGGATACTACTAGAATTGTTTATGGTGGTACAGTATACCATGTATCTGTAGATGTTGCTCCAATCAGAAGAGTTGATTTGGCTTTGAAATTTATTTCAGATGCCATCAAAGAAGCAACATTTTCTAATCCAAAACCCATTGAAGAACATATGGCTGAACAATTAATGCTTGCAGCATCTAACGATTCTAGTGCACCATCTGTCAAGAAAAAGCATGAGTTAGAACGTATAGCACAAGCATCAAGATAGAAATTTTTCAAGTAGCCCGAGGCAGATTCGAACTGCCGTCTCCGCCTATCCACTCTTGAGATCCAGAGGGCAGAATCCTTGATCTAAATTA
>JAOUAY010000090.1 GCA_029860565.1 Candidatus Nitrosopumilus sp. | reverse complement strand
GATTATCGGTGCGACTTATCTACTAACAGTGTTCTTTCTAATTAGCATATTTATTGCAGATTTACTTTACGGATATTTTGATCCGAGAGTCCGCACTTCCACGTAATTTTATTACATGTTTGTCCGTGTTTCAGCGGATATTTGATTTCAAGTGAGATAGTAATCATATGGAGGAAAATAAAGTTTAGAATCGTTATTTTGAGACAACCTAGAATTTAGAATCTAATTTCTACGAAATTATTAGAAAGATTATTGTAATATTTTAGAAAAGATCTCAATTTTTGACAAGAGTTTTAAATTATTAAAAATTACATTAGCTTATGAGTAAACATAGTGACTGAGCTAAGAAAGGAACCAGAACACAGATTAACGCACAGATTCGTTTTATTCAAACAAATCTTACGATAAAGAAAAAAGAACTGTCAAAGGCAATGCAGTACAAAAAATATAAACTCCCAGGATTTGATACCCAAATTGCAAGAATAAAGCAAGGCATTGCAAAAGCTGAAAAAGATCTCAAAGTATTTCAAAGATGAAAAGAAAAACTAGCAGATGAGGGACTCATTTAATATCCAAAGACATACAGCGTTTTATAAAAAAAGATCAAATCTTTAACAAAGGAATTTAGATTAATTACTGTTAATTGAAAAAAATTGATTAATAATTTCATCTTGAACTAATATGATTCTAGAGAATTAGAACGTACATTTACATTAGGCAAATTTATTCTCCCGACAAAACTTTCAACTAGGTTTAATGGAATTTGTGATAATCAGTGCAGATAAGGATGTTTTTGTAAATAAAGCATACCATGAGATGCCCAAAATGAGTAGCATAATGGGTTCTTAGGATTACATTCAAATGCAAAAACAATCAAAAAGAAAAAAATGATTTATCGCTGTTTATGCATAAGGATCAACACGTAAACCACAATCTCATTTTATTTAATCCGGTTTATCATAGTACATCATAGCAAAAATGATTTCATCGAGAATAAGTAACAAGAACCATAATTAGTTGTTTTAAACATGCGACGTGACAAAAAGGCTGGCTAGTCAAAGGTAAAATTTAACTAATAATTTTGAATAATAGGATTAGTTATGCTAGTTTTAAAAAAATCAAAAAAAACGAGAATTAAAAAAAATGTAATTTTAGTGATTGCTGTTGGTCTTTTAGCCTTTGGAATATTTAATTTTTCAAACACAATTTATGCTCAAAATAATGATAATTTTACATCTCCAACAGAATCAACCAATGACGTACCATTTCAAGAAAGATTGATCATTCTTGTAGTTGAACAATTAATAACAATTGTAGCCCCAATCACAGGCTCAGTTGTTCTTATGTTCACACAATTTCTCAATAAAAAGGGAATTAAAATAAGT
Source organism: Candidatus Nitrosopumilus sp. (assembly GCA_029860565.1). GTDB lineage: Archaea > Thermoproteota > Nitrososphaeria > Nitrososphaerales > Nitrosopumilaceae > Nitrosopumilus. The sequence goes on along the minus strand of JAOUAY010000090.1, from coordinate 4,258 downwards.
CAAGAAACTCAAGATTATTTTGCAAAAACAGCATCAGATTATGTCAAAAATGAAGCAAGATATATGTTTAAACAATTTATGGATGTAAATTCTCCTCATTATGCCGAGTTACGGGAAGGTCGCATATCCCCTAAACTTAGAGAAAAGGTGTATAACAGAACTAAAGCTAATTTGGAACGAGAATTAAAATCAGATAGTTTTTCACGTGCTGCAAAAAATATGCTAAAAAGTAATTTGGAAACTGTAATTGAATCTGCAGTTACAAAAAATCATCAAGACACGGCCAACCGAGCAAAAAATCTTTTAACGGAACTAGTTCCAATAGCAATTGATTCGGCTCTTCTGTATAATGAAAATAAGGTGCTTAGTGATGAGCAAAAGGAAAAAATAATAGATACCGCGGTGGAATCTTTGAAAAAGAATTTTGATCAAGAATATGTCATAATGTCAATAGAAAACGCAAAAATGTATCTTCAAGCAGAACTTAGGAAAAAAATAAGTTAAACATATTTTCTTTCAGATGAATAAATTAGGCCAGATCAGGGTTAGTATCTTATCGCTAAAATTCCAGATGATAAGATAAAGAATCAAAATAACCTAGCCGTTACGTACAGTAACCTGGTTTCCCACGGAATGATTTACTCCAACTACTGCACCGGGATGAGATGTAATTATCATCAAAGTCTCACAAGATAGACAAAGCGTAGATGGTACATAGTCAGCATATTTCTCAGAAGGGCCAGTAGTAGCTAAGACAGCATCATCTTTAAGATTGGATGTGCCACAATTAATACATAGAGAAGGTTTGTCGGATATGTGTTTTATTTTATTGACGTAGTAATGAACCATGACATGGAAACTACAACATTAGAGTTCTTAAATTAACTGATCTTTCAATTGCGAAAAATTCTTGAAAAATGGATTTATTATTTCCATAGATGTGTAGCACATCAAAGAGATATTTCTTAAAATACCAAAGATTGGAACTTGTCTCACATTTACGAAATGGAAAATATTTTTACATACGGCACAAGTGACACTCTTTATGACATATAACTATAGACTGAATATTTTGATTTAAGAAAGAACGATTATTGTAATATGCACGCCCGTTAACTATGACTCAGAAAGTAATGTGAGTCCATCTTTCACCCAGGCAACAAAATAAATCGTTCATGTACTTTATGAATATAAAATTCAAGATAACAATATGAAAAGAGGTTGTACAGGCAGGGGATTTGAAATATATGATCATTTGATGAGTTTTGACCTTAACATAAGCTCAGAAGAATAAGAATAGACAGCCAATATTGCCTGATGATTAGGGCATTTTTACCGTCATTTTCAGTGTCTTCTCAGTAGCATCGTTATCAAAATTCTTTGCTTCGTGGTATCCCAAGATAAGACATATGCAATTAATTTATAATTATAGAATAAAAACATGCTCAAGAATGAGTATAAACATGTGGTATTAGATCCCAAAGTGAAGATAAAAAAAATGAGCGGTACAACACCTCAGGAAATCAAACAAGAATTCCTCAAAAGTAAGATGGGAATTGCAGGAATTATAATTCTTGTAATATTAATTGCAACATCAATGATTGCCATAATTACAATTCCAGTTGAAACGTTTCAAGAATGGAATAATCCAATGAATTGGATTTCAAATCCCAAAGTTGCAATTCCAATTTGGGTGAATATCTTTATGACTGAAAAGATACCAGAACATAAAATTTTAGAGAATCCCAACATAGAAAGAGTTTCAAATGAAGAAATTACACTTACTTCACATCAATTCGGGTTAAATTTTGATTATGATGACTTTCCAAATGATTTCATCTATGAATTTTCATCAGAATATTCAGGATCACCTTTACTACAAATGTCAGTAATCAGACCAGACGGAATTAAACTGGATTTACTATCTACACCACTTCCTTACTCCAATACAAAAACAACCCACAGTGAAAGAATATTCTCAACAGATGATGCAATAAAGAAAAATTTATTTTTACAGTCAGAAAAATTTGAATTTGTATTTGACAGACTGTCTGCAGAAGATATTATTTTTTCAAAAATTCAAACAAACGAACCATTAAAAGGAAATTATATTTTTTCCGTAGATTTGTACGGAATAGATTCTAAAAATCAAATTCCAGAATCAAAATTAGTCATCGGAGGCAAAACATTTGGAGTTATGGGAACTGACGAGTTACGACGAGATTTGGCAATAGGATTACTGTGGGGAACCCCGCTAGCGTTATTCATAGGTCTAGTGGTATCCATAGGATCTGTAGTTATGGGACTACTTTATGGAGTATATGCAGGATACAAAGGCAAAAGAACAGATGAAACAATGATGCGATTCAATGATGTATTATATGCATTGCCAGCACTGCCGTTTCTCATCATACTTTCAGTGACAATAAGCAACAGCATATTTGTGATGGTAGGGTTTTTGATGATTTTTGGATGGGTTGGAATAGCAAAAGTGTCAAGAAGCATGTCCCTTCAAATCAAAACTCGAGGCTATGTAGATGCTGCAAGCATGATGGGTCAAAAAGATTCCAAAATTATTCTAAAACACATTGTGCCTCAATTGTTACCGTATACTTTTGCAAGTATTGCAATTTCAGTCCCAGCTGCAATTACCACAGAAGCAGGTCTAAGTTTTTTAGGATTGGGAGATCCATCGTTTCCAACATGGGGACAAATATTACATGACGCAAATACATTTGGAGCAGCAGCAAGAGGATTATGGTGGTGGATTATGCCGCCAGGAATAATGATTGCAATAACAGGATTAGCATTTGTTTTCATAGGAAACGCTCTTGATGCAATAATAAATCCAAAACTCAAAAGATAATCAGAGTGTATAACTGCGAATAATATTCAAAGCAGAATCATTAAGCTTGATTGTATATGTCAAAGAATTTGGATCATCTTTGGTTTCGGCCAAAATTTCAGTAAATTTTACTTTTTCATCCTCAGTAGCACCTGATTCATGGGCACACAGATTAAACGCTTTGAGATTGAGATTGTTTTTGAGTAAATGTGCAATGAATTTTTTATAATCTTCAGGATTTGTCCAATTTATGTTTCTTTCAGAACAGGTTGCAATCCACACATCAACAGAATTATGAAAAATTACTTTTTTACGAATTTCATCTAATGACATCTTTTTCTCTCACTTAAAAGTCGGCTCTTTGCATTTTGGAACCACATCTAGGACAAGTACCACCTTTGTGTTTGTTGTTGCAAACAAGGCAAACGTATCTAATACCGCCAGAATTTCCCTGTGAACCGGTTCCAAAGAAACCACTACCGCGACCAACTCCAGAATCGCCGCCATAACTTCCCATACGGCCCATTTGTCTTCGTCTCATTATCATTGGCAGCATTATGAAAATTGCCATTACAAGACCTATGCTGATATACCATGGAACCCCCAAATAACCAAGTACTATTTGCAACCCAATACTAAACACCAGAGATGCACCTAGAAAAATATAATATTTTTTGAGTTGAGGGTTCAATCTAACAAAATTCCCTTGAAATTAGTTATAAAGTTTTGTCAGTTTTCTTCAGCAGATCTCACTAAAATTTTTAGAAACATCATACAATTGAAAGCGGGATAGAATCACCATTACTATCCCATGCAAAAATAGAATCATCATCGTATGGAGATTTTACAATCATTGAAACCAATCCAAAAAAGTTGTGTAAATCAGTTACAGATGGTTCTGCAGAACCGCTTGGATGTGAATGAATAATTCCCACATAACTCATATCAAAGGGTAAAAACGAATGAGGAAATCCTGCAAAAGTAGGCCCAGTCTCACTAAAAGGAGGAATAACAAGCCCATTAATTTTAATTTCACCATTTTTTGACTTTCCTTTTAAAATTAAAATTCCTTCGTTAGGATGTTGCATTTGACAAAAAGATAGAATACTATTTAGGACATTTTTTTGTAGCAAAATTTTACGTTCAAATTTTTTCTTTCTAAATAACACAAAAAGACTGCAACCCAGAGCTAATTTAGTTTTAAGATTTTAGTATAGTGTATCGAGTATTGGAAAATTTTCTCAATTTTTCTTCAATCTCAGACACGAATTTAGGAATCTTTAAATCTATTTCATCTATTTCATCTTGATATGTTTTAGATTTGGATTGAGATTCATCCTTCAAGGAAGTAGTTTTAGCAAGTTTATCTTGCAACGAAATCAAATCACTAGGAATTAGTGAATTAAGATCATT
>JAOUAY010000089.1 GCA_029860565.1 Candidatus Nitrosopumilus sp. | reverse complement strand
AATCTAAGATTTTGCAATATCAAAATCTTCTCTTCCATTACCAAATCTTTGTTTGATGATTTTTACTCGATATTTTTTACCTCTTTGAATATCTTGGGCTAATTGAGTAGGTTTACCATTATCATAGAATTTTGCCACAATCATTTTTCGTGAAGTATAAAAGTTCCTTACTCCGTCAAGCTCGTCTTCAGTTTCAATATTCACTTCAATAATGATTTCTTTCCCAACTTTTTTTTCAATATTCTCGACTTTTACAATAGTAAAAATGCCCTTATCATCTAGTTTTGAAAGTGAAGCTTCAACCATACCTTACTCATCATCTTGTCCATCAGTATTGATATTATCACATTCAGGCATTGATATTGAAATTTGATCATTGTGTCTTATCAAATAATCCAATGTATTCATGATGATACTGATTTTGTCCTATTGATAATTATTTTGTTTATAATGAAAGCTTATTGGAGTTTAGAATCTAAGGTTTTATTCCAATCCAATTCTGTCTAATTTTGAGCAAAGAATTCATCATGATTAGGCAATGTAGAATGTTATGATTTGTAGGAGATCTGTTAAAACAAAATCCAAAGCCCAAAACTGATAAAAAATATGAAAAGAAAAAATAAACAAAACATCAAAAAGAAAAGAAAAAAGAAATTCCATGTTGACAAACACATGCTCAAACTGTAAAGGATCATTTGACAGGATTGATTTGTGGCCTCACCCAGAAAATTCTGATGGGTTTATCTGTAGGAATTGTCAGACAACCCGCCGGTTAAAAAAAGTGAAATCATTTGAAAGTAATTTTAGAAGATTTAGAAAGCGACAGGACTATGTTCCACAAGAAGAAACTTTTCAAACAAATCAATTCAGAATTTCCGATGATGAATTTGATGAAATAATTCAAGAGTTTGAACAAGCCCACTGGACAAACATATCCACAGATGAATCACAAACACATCAGAGATACATCGAATCGCTATTCAAAAGAGAGTTTTGGCAGAGAAGTCAAAACAAGTACAAAAAAAGTTATCAAAAAACACAGCAATCATTTGAAGAACCAGACATTGCAATTCACTACAGTCTGTTAGGTGTATCGGAGAATTCCACAGATGGGCAAATCAAAGATGCATACAGACGTTTAATTTTAAAATGGCATCCTGACAAAAATCCCAATGAACCAAAATATGCAGAGAAAATGCTCATTTCAATTAAAAATGCATTTGATAAAATTATGAAAAGCAGAAAATAATATGATGGGATCAAACTCTTCTAAAATCACCAAACTCCTGACATCAACAATCTTAAGTTTGAAATTCTTGTAGAAACGTTATGGAAGGTTCAGAAATAGCAAAACGCGACCATCAGAGAAATAAATCAGAAATTGTAAAACTAGTCAAAGAGATGTTCAGTTTAGAAAAATGGGGTGATGAGGAATATAAGAAAAAACTGCAAGAGCTAGTCACCAAAGATGAAGAATTAGTTAGAGATGTAATTAGAAAAATAAAGTTGGAAAAAGGATTGGAATAATATTTGTAATAATTATCGCAAAACAGATAAGAATTACCCAAGTTCTTAAAATAGACTAGGCTAGATTGTAGTTATTGAATTTCAACTGCGTCTTTCCATATTGTAGTTTCAAACGTAATGACATTGAAGAAGAAGAATTCCTAAAGCATTTGAATGAAGAGCATCGAAATGAAATACTAGATATTTCAAAAAAAGAAAATATTCCAATTAAAATGGCAGAGATGATAACCGTATCAAATTCAAAGGTATTCATTAATTCTTAGATTCTAAATACTTTGAAAATACAAAATATGTCTAAAATGTCACTAAATTATTGAATTTATTTCAGGATTTTGTAATGTAATTCAACCAAGACATCAGAATCAATCGTTTTTACCAATTCAAATTTTGCCTCTTTTTCCATATCCTTGAACACCAGGATTCATTTACCAATGACAACATGAATTATTGACAGTATTATTTCATCTATAAACCAATATTCTCAAAGGTGGAAATCAATTCTGAACCACCCAATCAACCAAATGCTATCTTCTGAATTAGAGAGAATATTTATTTAATTTTTCCAATGTTTTGAATTTTAATTATGATGCGTATATTTTTAAAAATTACCAAAACATTATTGCAGTATTACCAGTAGAATTTTTGTAGTATAGCCTGATCTTTAACAAATATTTTCTATTCTTAACTAATCGTACTTTGAAATTTGCATTTAATGCAGTACCACTATCATCATCACCTTTAACGTAATGCAGGTCACCGTTATCATCTTCCTCAAAAAGTACCATTACTGTATCAGAATCACCAAATGTTTTAAAATTATAATCACGCGAACTGCCAGGAATTACTTCAAAGTTTTTTTGCTCACCCTGCTTAATTGACAAAAGTTGTGATTGTAGTTGTTTTAGTTGTGGGAATTTTTTCTCCAAAAGTGGATAGAATAATTTTACCTGTGCAATATCCTTCTTTGAAAGACCAGGTTTTGGAGAAAGGCCATTTTGGTATTTTTTAGGTTCTTTGATTAACCCAGGACCAAAAGGATAATGCATAATAGAATTTGGATCCCATTTTGTTCCCTGAATTGTATCAGGATTAATTTTTCGTATTATGTTATGAAAAGTATCATCACGAGGCCAGTTATTTGGCGGACCCGCAAGTTCTGCATATACGGCTTCTTCATCCCATACAATTCCCGCATTTGGGTTTTGATGTTCATGTGGAAATCCCAACGTATGGCCAATTTCATGAATGGCAGTATCTATTTCTCCAGGCACGGTTAAATCCCATCCAAAATTCATTGTGTGCTTCTTTTTCAAAATGTCTCTACCCACATATGACCAAGAACCATCATTTTGATCAAAACCTATCTTGATTTCAGCATCATCAGGAGAAGAAACTTCCTCAAATTTTAGACCAATTTCAAGATTCATCCAGAGTTCAAATGCATTTCTGACAACTTTCTTTTGTGCATCATCTGCACTCAAATGTTGATCATCTAAGAAACAATAATGAAGAACAGTGCCATTAACCCATTTTTTTTCTGCGGTTCGTATTAACCTGGCTCGATGATTAGATACTTCTGGTCCAAATTTTCTTTCAGGAGTAATTGGGACTAGACAATAATGTTGACCTTTGTCATCCTGAAGCATATTCTAATTTAGAAATAAACTGATATTTTAAGAGATCTTGTAAAATTATCCAATTAAATTAAAAAAATCTTTTTCTATCATCATTATCAACATAATAAATATGGAATTTGATCCAATCGATCACTTGATTTGTACTATGGCAAACAAAAGAAAGATAACATTTCAGGAAATAGTAGACATAACAAAAGAAAATATAGATATTTTAAATAATTTGATAAGTATTGGAGTTTCAAAAAACATTCTATCAAAAACTAAAGAAAAATCAATTACATTTTACACATTAACACCACATGGAGAAGAACAATTAGCAATAATGAGTTCCAAAATAATAGAAGGCTGGAAAATTATCATGAAAGCAGTAGAGACTAAGGATGTCAATACATTTGTAAAAATGGTAAAAGAAAATGAGGAGTGGATTAAATATTTACGATATGGAAAAATAATTTCTGCAGAAGATGCAGATTTTGTAATGGATTCATACAAGAAAATAACAAAATCTAGGCAAAAAAAGAATAGTAAAGATGTAGAAATAGAAAGAATGCAGACGGATGCGGAAATTGAAAGAACACGTGTACTTACAGAACAACAATGGAAGTTTGATGATCAAAATTATGAGATAACAAGAGACTACAACAATTATGTGGATACAAACTATGACAATAACTATTAAATTCTGATTTCAGTTTATTTTTTGATTGATCATTCAAACGTAATGTCAAGAGTTCCTACAATTTATGTCCGCATACTTTTCACATGAATCAAGTTCTCAATAGGCATGTCTCCTTCCATTTACAATTATGAACAATGGTTATTAGAAAAAACATCCAATTCACAACAAGATAATCGAATACAGCATGAATCTCCAGAATTATCTCTGTCTATATCAGAAATAAAACCCATTCCGGATTGGATTCAAAACAATGCAAAATGGTGGACAGATGGTCAAATTGATGATAATGCATTCGTTGGAGGAATACAATTTATGATCAAAGAAGAGATCATCCAAATTCAAGAAATTTCACAATCAATTACCGGTGGTTCTCAAGAAATTCCTGCATGGATTAAAAATAATGCAGATTGGTGGTCTCAGGGATTGATTTCTGATGATGATTTTCTAAAAGGAATAGATTTCATGGTTGAAAATGGAATAACCATGTTTAATTAAAGAAAATCACTTTGTTGCCTAGAATAGTGAGGCAATACAAGTAATAATAAAAATAGAAAATAAAATAATTTCTAAATTACCTAGAAATCATCCAGGATCTCATACATGTCTGATCCAGTCTAAAAATAGATTTTCTAATCAAACTAGCTTTGTTTTAAAATTCAATTTATAAAGAAACTAGATAGGCAGGACTTTTACACACGGCACAAGAATATAAGTAGGCAAATTTGCACATGTGCATGCCACTTAAGCGTGCAAGTAGAGGTCGTACAAAAGGAGGAAAAGGATCTTCAGGTACTGTACAATGTACAAACTGTGGTCAAACTGTTCCAAAAGATAAGGCCAAAAAAGTAACGTCAAGACTAAACCTAGTAGAACACACATTGGCAAAAGAACTACGCGCACAGGGAGCATACATTGCTTCACCAACAGTTTTGAAACATTATTGTATTTCATGTGCAATTCATTTTAAAATTCTCAAAATCAGATCAGAGGACAGTAGAAGAAAACGCGGAAAACTTCGTTAGTATTATTCTTTAATATTTTTTGTAGTAAATACCATTCTTTGAATTAGAGTAACTCCAGCAATAATTACCACAATAAGTACAGCATAATCCATAAAACCAATAATCCCAATCACTGCAATTACTAATAGTCGTTCTGCCCTTTCACCAATTCCAATACCTTGTAATTTAATATTGATTAAATCTGATTTTGCTCTGGCATAGCTTACCAGTAATGACAATGTAATTGCAAGTAATACAAGATAGGGTTCAACATACCCACCAATTAAAATTCCCAAAAAGATTGCGACTTCAGAAATTTTATCGAACATTGAATCAAGATATTCCCCTTTTTTTGAAGTCTTTCCAGTAATTCTTGCTACTTGTCCATCAACCATATCAAAGAATCCCGAAACAAGTAACAAAACGCCTCCAATGATTAATCCAGATTCAATTCCCATTCCATAAACAACTGCAGCAGTAAGTGCAAATCCAAGACCTACAAAAGTCCAAAAATTTGGAGACAGACCTGTGGCTGCAAACCCTTTTCCAATTTGTTCAAGGACAGGCCGTAAAGTCTCTCTCAGATTATTTAGCACGTGATACACTCAAAATACCATCTAATAAAGTGAACAGGAGTAAATCAGTGTGATAATGCGTAAATTTTTTACAAAATCCTCCAAATTACACATGAAGATACGGGAGATATAAAATATCGAATTTAGGAGGATTACAAGGTTAGACATATCAATTAAAATTGCAATTTAGAGAATAGTTGTTTTTGGAATATTATTTGCAATATTTATGAAATTTTAAAATGAATTAATTATTTTGAGATAAATTCATTGCAATTAAAGTAGAAATAATTTTTGCTGCTAAAGATGCA
>JAOUAY010000088.1 GCA_029860565.1 Candidatus Nitrosopumilus sp. | reverse complement strand
TATGGGTGGACATCTTTGGAAATGCTCAAGCAAAAATAATACCATTAGATTTATCTGAAAACCAATTTCAAATTTACAATAAAATTTCTAGAAACTATTCACATTCATTTCTCTTTGAATCATTAACAGGTCCAGAAGTTCTAGCTGAAACATCTGTTATGGGATTTGATCCAAAAATAATCCTTAAAGGATATTTGGATAAAGTGGAAATTATCCAAAAAGGAGAAACACAAACTATACAAACAACAAACCCATTTTCAGAGCTAAAAAAATTGCTGGGTAAATCAGATGATCAAAGTTATAGATATTTGGGAGGTGCAGTCGGAGTAGTAAACTATGATGCAATCAGACTAGTTGAAAATATAGATGATGCTCATAATTCGCCACAACCATTAATGGAATTTGGAATTTATGATGACGGAATAATATATGACAATATACACAAAAAGCTATTTTATTTTTATCATGATGAGAATAGATTTGATGAATTGGAAATAAGTGAAGACAAATTTGAGGATTTTCACTCTAGTGATGTCACACCAAACATGAATGAAGAAAAATTTTCAAATATTGTAAACAAGGCAAAAAAATACATTCATGATGGAGATATATTCCAAGTTGTACTGTCCAGAAAATTTACATTTGAGTCTAGTGGAGACAATCTAACACTATACAAGACATTACGTAAACTAAATCCCTCACCATACATGTATCATCTAAAACAAGATAAGAAAACAATCATCGGAGCATCGCCTGAAATGCTAGTTAGAATAACAGGAGACAAAGTAGAAACATTTCCAATTGCAGGAACTAGAAAAATCACTGACAATGAGGAGAAAAATAAACAATTATCTGAAGAATTAATTCACGATGAGAAAGAACTGGCAGAACACACAATGCTAGTAGATTTGGGCAGAAATGATATTGGAAGAGTGTGCAAGTATGGAACGGTTCACCCAGAATCACTAATGCAGATTAAGCGATTCAGTCATGTACAACACATAGTTAGTCATGTTATTGGGGATTTAGCGCCTGAAAACGACATGTTTGATGCGTTTCAGGCAGTATTTCCAGCAGGAACAGTTTCAGGAGCTCCAAAAGTCAGAGCAATGGAAATCATTGATGAATTGGAAACAGAGTCCAGAGGTCCATATGCAGGAGCTGTAGGATATTTCTCATACAATGGATGCTGTGACTTTGCAATTGCAATTAGAAGTATATTCATTGATGACAAAAAAGGATTTGTCCAATCAGGTGCCGGAATAGTTTCGGATTCTGTTGCAGGAAATGAATTTAAAGAAACAGAGCATAAAGCAGGTGCAATGCTTCAAGCATTAAAGGAGGCATCTGAATGAAATTTCTAATCATAGATAATTATGATTCATTTGTGTATAACATTGCACAGTATCTCGGAGAACTAGGAGTGGACTGTGATGTCATTAGAAATAACAAAATTACATTAGATGAAATTAAACAAAATAATTATGATGCAATAATAATTTCTCCAGGACCTGGAACTCCAGAAGATAAAAAATACTTTGGGGTATGCAGTGATGTAATCAAAAATATGGGACCAACCACTCCAATTCTAGGAGTTTGTCTTGGACACCAAGGAATTATTCACGCATTTGGCGGTAAAGTTACTAATGCAGGATGTGTAAGACATGGAAAGACAAGTCCAGTTAATCATATAAATTCAGAATTATTCAGAGATGTAAAAAATCCATTTAGGGCAACAAGGTACCATAGTTTAGTTGGAGATAAAACAGTGATTCCAAATGTGTTGCAAGTAACAGCAACAGCTGCAGATGATGGAGAAATCATGGCAATAAAACATAAAGAATATCTAATTGAAGGAGTACAGTTTCATCCTGAATCAATAATGACAGAAGATGGAAAAAAGATTCTTGCAAATTTCATAAAACAGGTGAAAGAGAAATGATCTCAAATTTTATTTTAAAACTACAACAAAAGACAGACCTTACTTATGATGAAATGAATTCAATCATGACAGATGTGTTATCCGGAAAAACAGATGATGTACAAAATGCTGACTTTTTGTCTTCTCTTGCAGAAAAAGGGGAGACAGATGAGGAATTACTTGGAATGCTTGACAAAATGCAAGAATTTGCTCTTAAAGTTGAGCCTAGAAATCAGGGAACTGTTATTGATATGTGCGGTACCGGAGGCGACAAACTCCAAACTTTCAATGTATCAACTACAGCATCATTTGTAGTAGCAGCTGCTGGCGGAATAGTAGCAAAACACGGAAATCGTTCAAGCTCAGGAGTTTCTGGAAGCGCAGATATTTTTGAGTATTTTGGATATGATTTGAATAAAGAGCCTGCACAAATTGCAGATATTTTAGAAAAATATAACATCTGTTTCATGTTTGCACAAAAATTTCACCCTGCAATGAAGCATGTATCAACTGCAAGAAAGCAATTAGGTAAAAGAACCGCGTTTAATCTACTAGGTCCACTGTCAAATCCAGCCAGAGTAAAAAATCAATTGGTAGGAGTATTTTCAACAGAATATCTAGATAGACTACCTGCAATTCTAAAAAGAAAGGGAGCTGAAAATATCATGACCGTTCGTTCAGATGACGGAATGGATGAATTTTCTACGAGTGCCACCAATCGAGTTTGTATTTTAAGAAATGGCAAAGTATTGATGAATGTAATTGATCCGGAAATTGTTGGATTACATAAATCAAAACTAGATGACATTCAAATCAAAACAAAACAAGATGCAATAAAGTCATTTGTAGGAGTGTTAAACAATACGGCAAATCAAGCAATGATTGAAACCACCGCACTTAATGCAGCTGGAGGATTAATTGTTGCAAATGTTGCAAATAATTTTGAAGAAGGAGTGGATCTTGCACTAAATACAATTAAAGATGGTAAAGCCATGTCATTATTAGAGAAATTTGTCAAAGACACTGGAGATATATCAAAACTAAAGGAGATTGTTGATGGCTGAAAATATTCTAAGAAAATTGGTAAACAATTCCCAAATGGCAATTGATGACGGAATCTATGATATAGATCTAAATTTACAAAAATCAAACAAAGACTTTGTACAAATTATCAAAACAAATCCACATGTAACACTACTGACTGAAATAAAATTTGCATCGCCGTCTTTAGGAAAGATTAGAACCCTAACAAATCCTGCAAGCATTGCAAAACAGATGATTGCTGGAGGCTCAAAAGCACTTTCAGTGCTAACACAACCACATCTGTTTCATGGCTCCCCAGAGTATTTCATTAAAGTAAGACAGTCAGTAGAGGTACCATTGTTGATGAAGGATATTATGATTGATAAAATCCAAATTGATGCTGCTAAAAAAATTGGAGCAGATTACATGCTAGTAATTCAATCACTTTTTGACCAAGGTTATCTCAAAGAAATTGATGAATTTATCGATTATGGGCACAAACAAGGGTTAGAAATTTTATTAGAAGTGCATACAAAAGGAGAATTTCAAAATGCACTAAAGACAGAAGCAGACATTATTGGAATTAACAACAGAAATCTAGACACATTAGAAATTGATCTTAAGACTACAGAAGTGGTTCTAGAAGGATATGAAAAATCAAAGATCATCCTATCTGAAAGTGGAATCAACACTGCAGAAGACATCCAATATCTAAAAAAGTGTGGAGCAGATGCTTTTCTAATAGGATCAAGTATTATGAAAAGTAACAACATTGAAGAACAGGTAAAGAAACTGGTGAACGCATATTGAAATATCCTAAAAACGGCAGATTTGGAGAATTTGGTGGAAAGTATATTCCAGAAACTCTTGTTCCTGCAATTGAGGAATTAGAGGAAAACTATCTCAAATTTAAAAACGATAAAAAATTCAAAAAAGAATTAGATTATTATCTCAAAGTGTATGCAGGAAGACCAACCCCATTGTATTATGCAAAAAATTTATCTGAAAAATTAGGAGGGGCCAAAATCTATCTCAAACGAGAAGATTTACTGCATGGAGGAGCTCATAAAATTAACAATACACTAGGTCAAGCACTTCTAGCAAAAAGAATGAACAAAAAGAGAATCATTGCAGAAACGGGCGCAGGGCAACATGGAGTTGCAACTGCCATGGCATGTGCAGCGTTAGGAATGAAAGCTGAAGTATACATGGGATACAAAGACACCATTCGTCAAAAGCTTAACGTGTTTAGAATGAATTTGCTTGGCTGTAAAGTGCATCCAGTAAAATCAGGTTCAAAGACACTAAAAGATGCAATTAATGAAGCAATTCGTGACTGGATTACAAATGTAGAGTCAACATATTATCTTCTAGGTTCAGCTGTAGGCCCACATCCATATCCTGTAATGGTAAGAGATTTCCAAAGTGTGATTGGAAAAGAAATCAAACAACAAATGAAAAAAATTAACAACAAATCACCAGACCATGTTATTGCATGTGTGGGAGGAGGATCTAACGCAATTGGAACATTCTACCCTCTTGTTGATACTAATGCAGAAATCATAGGTGTTGAAGCTGCAGGTCAAGGATTAAAATCAAAATACCATTCAGCTACATTATCAGCTGGAAGTAAAGGAGTGTTACATGGAATGATGACATATTTGCTTCAAGACAAAGAGGGGCAAATTACAGAAACACACAGCATTTCAGCAGGATTAGATTATCCCGGTGTAGGTCCTGAGCATTCATACTATAAAGATACAAAACGAGTAAAATACCATTCAGCTACAGACGTTGAAGTAATAGATGCATTCTTGATGCTTACAAGGACAGAAGGAATAATTCCAGCACTGGAATCAGCTCATGCAATTGCAGAGGCAATCAAAGTTGCAAGAAAAACAAAGCCATCAGAATCAATTGTAGTTACACTTTCTGGAAGAGGGGACAAAGACGTTGAAGAAGTACAAAATTATCTAAATAAATACAATTAATCCAAAGTCATTTTTATTTGATGTGTACATAATTGACTTTTGGGATTATTTTTAGACATAATTGAATATTGTCCTTTAAATTGAATGCGTTGAATTTACTTTGAATTTGTTTCAGCATAATTTAATTTGAGATTAAGAAAACAACATGAATAATTTATCAATACGCTGCAAGATTAAAAAAATAAAAAAAATGAGTTACTATTACAGTCTTGGCATTATGCTGAGTCTTGATCTTGAAGAAACCGCAATTATTGAAATGATTGCAATTGCAAAAATCATTACTGCTATTGTACCAAATTCTGGAACAACAAATGAGCCGATTATCTCAATCTCTTCAGTGCCTGCTGGGAATTCTATGGTTAACGTTCTGTCTGCAGATGTTTTTGATTCTTCAAAGTCTACTTCTTCTCCATCAACTATAACGAACAAGTCATCATCTTCGCCATTAATTGTTGCATCAATTACATCCCTCGGAAGAGTAACTGTAATTGAACCGTTATCAATTGCGTCAACTTCGATGACTAAAGATGTAGAGTCCATATCGATTTCCATTTCAGTTACGGTTCCACCAGAAATATCATGGTCTAATGTAACGTAAAGGTCCTCATGAGTGTCTGTCATAACATTATTGTCATCAGTATGTATTGTTGTATCTTCATCATGTACTTCTTCTTCTTCTTCTTCAGCTTCTGCTTCTTGTACTATGATCAAACCTTGCATCCAAGGATGAACCATGCAGAAATAAGGAATTTCACCTACAGTATCTGGAGAATATTCATACAAACCTCCTGCCATGATCAATCCTGTATCAAATTCACC
>JAOUAY010000087.1 GCA_029860565.1 Candidatus Nitrosopumilus sp. | reverse complement strand
AAACGTTAATAATGTCAATCATTTGATTTATTTTTCAATGGGCCTGTAGTCTAGCTGGTTAGGATACCGCCTCGACATGGCGGTGATCATGAGTTCGAATCTCATTAGGCCCACTTTTTAATTAATAGCCAGTTGTAAAATCTTTGTCAACTTCACTCCATGCAGTTTGAGTAGTCATGTTTCCTTCAGATGTGAAATTAGTTATTTTTTCATTTACTGCTTTTTCATAAATTTCTGAATTCACTTCAGATTTACTTAGTACAAATGTATTCTTCAAAGGAATTTCTGCTCCCGAATAAAATAAAGCTCTTCCAGGTAATGCAACATCTGTTGTAGAATATTGTCCTGAACCTAATAATACATCATCACCATACAACTGATAATCAATTACTGAGACAGTCAATGTCTTGTCACCTGGATTTTTTATTAAAAATGTAACCTCAAACTTTGCTTGATTATCTATTATGTTAATATCCATCAGTTTTACACTTGTTAATTTAATTTCAACTTGTTCAAGATCTGTATTATCTAGACTTGCATAATAGATAATTCCTCCCATCAACGCAAAAACTCCAGCTATTGCTGCATAAACTGTCATTTTACTTTGAAGTCCCATTTCATTGCTTTCAGATTTATACAACTAAAAAAGGTTGGCAAGATCCAAATACATAATATTTGATTTAAAATATTCTAATTTATGACTGCAATAGAGCAAGCAATTATCACATGGATTCATTTGATTGCTGCTGCAATATGGGTAGGTGGATCTTTATTTATTGGAATTGTATTTTCTCCACTTCTAAAAACAATGACTAATTCTGTTGAAGAGCGAATGCAAATAATGATTCGTGTTGGAAGGCGATTTAACAAAGTTGCTGTTCCATCATTAATTATTCTAATGGTGACTGGTTTGTACAGTTCGCATGTACTGCTTACTAAACCTGATCTACTTGTTGCAACTAGTTATGGGACATTTTTAATCATTAAAATAATTCTTGTAATTGTACTAATTATCATATATGCAATTCATGTGAGAGTAATTCGTAAAGATGTTGAAGAAAAAATCATGTCAAATCAAATGCCAGAAATTGAAATTCAAAAATTAAGAAAAAAAATTATTATTCTTGGAGAAATTACAGTAGTTTTATCAATAGCAATTTTATTTTTTGCAGCATTACTTGATGCTGGGGTTTGAAATCCCTTCAATAATCACCTCAAATCCATTACTTATTTTTCCAATTCCGTATTTACAACCTGTGATTTTTGATGTTACAAACAAATTTGTCTCCAAATGTTTTGAAATCTCTCTAACCTGAAATATTGTTTTTCCATTACCTAGACTTGCAGGAACTACTAGCATGTCTGCTAAATTCTCATCTATTGAAGGACTTTTAATAAATTTCTCAAAATCTAAATCAAATTTCTGTCTTTTTTTATCAAATAATCCATCAATTCCAATTATTGAATTTTCATCAATGCTGTAAATCAACATGGATGCAGCTGAATTCATTGCTTCTTCATTCTTAATTTCAATATCTACAATAAAATTTACATCAGTTAATCTCTTTTTAATTTCCTCAATTTCTTTTTTAATTTTTTCAATTGGTAGTTTTGAAAATGAACAAATTAATTTTACATCACTTGTTTTTCTTTTTGAAAATAATATTGATTTTATATTATTCGGATATACTTGTAATTGAACACGTCCACCTCCTTTAGGATAATAACCACGTTTACTTAATTCAAGCGAAAATTTGATCCCCATTCTTGAATATGCTTCTCCTAATACATGTTGAATATAATCAATAGAAGGACTCCAAAGAACATTTGTGCCACCTTTAATTGTTAAGTTAAGTTTTTTTTGAGAAATAGCAATTACGGGAATTAAAGCTTGTAAAATTAAAGGAATACTTCCAGCTGTTCCAATATCTTCAACTAAATCTAAACTTTCAATATTACCTGGAATAAATTTTAATTCAGTTGATCCAATTTCTACTCCTATAACTTTGGCATTTGTTATCTTTTGAAGAATAGTTATTGTTGTAAGATGTTGAGGTCTTAATCCAGGAATTTTCCTGTTTTTCCTTATATTTTCTAAATGAATTGGTTGTTTTGTAATGCATGAAAGTGCAACTGCTGAACGAATAATTTGTCCTCCTCCTTCACCATAACTTCCGTTAATTTTCAGAAAATCCACATTTCTCTCTAATTACTACTCTTTATGATAGTTTTTTAAAAAGAAATTTTTTATAATTTACATGAATGGTTTGTTGATAGGAAGATTCCAACCTTTTCACTTGGGTCATCTTGAAGCATTACAATTTGCATTATCAAAAGTTGATAAATTATGGGTAGGTCTAGGCAGTTCAAATAAACCTGTGCAAAAAAACAATCCATTCTCAGCTGAGGAACGAAAACAAATGATTCTATCTTCCATTGATAATACAATGAAAGAGAAAATTTCAATTTATTTTATCCCAGATTTAGATAATCATGTTAAATGGATTGAAAAAATAGATACTATTGTTCCAAAATTTGATATCGTTTTTTCAAATGATGAATTAACAAAACATCTGTATTCTAAAAGAAGTGTTCAAGTTATTGCTATTCCATTTTTAAATAGAAATGTATTATCTGGAACCAATATTAGAGATTTAATAATTAGCGATCAAAAATGGGATAATCTCGTACCTCAAGGTACTAGAAATTTTTTAAAAAACACTAGTGCTAAAGAGCATTTGAAAAATCTCTAATTATAAATAAACCCCAAATTACACTGACATAGATAACAC
The DNA here is from genome assembly GCA_029860565.1 of Candidatus Nitrosopumilus sp. GTDB lineage: Archaea > Thermoproteota > Nitrososphaeria > Nitrososphaerales > Nitrosopumilaceae > Nitrosopumilus. Next base: position 3,023 of record JAOUAY010000087.1, on the reverse strand, counting down.
ATGGAATATCTTTCAATGCTCCCAGGTCCAACGAATGTGCCTAATAGAGTAATGAGAGCCATGCTTGCACCTATTATCAATCACAGAAGTGATGATTTTGTAGAATTGTACACTGATGTTGTTGATAAAACTCAGCAAGTATTTGAAACACAAAATGACATTGTAGCATTATCTGCATCAGGAACTGGTGCAGTTGAAGCAGGTGTTGTAAATTTAGTTAAAAAAGGTGATAAAATTATCATTCCTGTAAATGGAGAATTTAGTAGACGATTATCACAATTAATTGAAGGTCAAGGAGGAAATGTTGTAAAACTTGAAACTCCACCAGGACAAAATGCAACTTTTGATCAAGTTAAAGAAGCATTTGATAATAACAAAGACGTTAAAGCATTCTATGTTGTTCACAATGAAACTTCAACAGGAACAATGGTAAATTATCTTGATAAAGTATCTGACTTGACGTCTAGAAATGATGCATTCTATGTTGTAGATTCTGTTTCATTACTCGGTGGTGCTCCACTTCCAGTGGATAAATGGAATATTGATGTATGTATGACTGGTGCACAAAAAGCAATAGCTGCTCCTCCAGGAATTTCACCAATATCTGTTAGTGCTAAAGCCAAAAAATACATGATTGAAAATCCACCACCTACAATGTATTTCAATTTAGCAAGATATTTCAAATTTTATGATGAAGAAAAACATACTCCTTTCACGCCTGCATTACCGTTACTTTATGCATTCAGAGAAGCATTAGCTATAATGTTAGAAGAAGGATTACAAAATGTCTTTAAACGTCATAGAGTTTGTTCAGATGCATTATACTCTGGATTAAGTGCAATGGGTCTATCTCCATTTGCAAAAGAAGAAGATCGTTCAATCTCAATTATTGCATTAAATTACTTGGATGGACTTGAAGACAAAACTTTCAGAACTACACTAGCTGATAAATTCAAGGTATTAGTTGCTGGCGGTTTTGGTAATCTTAAAGGTAAAGTATTCAGAGTTGGGTGCATGGGAGAAGTTAGTCCATATCATGTAATGAGAACTGTATCTGCAATTTCATCTACATTAGCAATGATGGGATTTGATGTTGATGCTCAAGCAGGACTAAAAACTGCAGAAGAAAAATTGAAGTCTCTCTAAATAACTGCTGTATTGAATTTTAATACAATAGCCACTTTCAATCTTTCTGATCTAAACTGTAGACTTTGACAAAGTTTAACTTAATATAAGGAAATTCGAAACCGATCACATTGACTTTTGATAAAGGCTCATTAATTCTAGTTGATTATACTGCAAAGGTAAAAGATACCGAAGAGATTTTTGATACCACTATTGAAGAAGATGCAAAAAAACATTCTATTCACGAGTCAAATGTCAAATATCAACCAAAACTAGTTTCCATAGGTGAAGTTTCTTATCCTGTTCTCAAAGGATTGGATGAAGCACTTGCAAAAACAACTGTTGGAGATAAACTCACAGTTGAAGTAACACCAGACAAAGGTTTTGGTGAAAGGGATTCTAAAAAAGTTAGAATGATTCCTATTAGAAAATTAGGAGAAGATGCAGAGAAAGTTACAGTGGGTGATTCTATTGAAATTGATGGTAAAAGAGGAATTATTCGATATATCGGTTCTGGTAGAGTACAAATAGATTACAATCACAGATATGCAGGAAAACACATTCTGTTTGATGTAAATGTAATCAAATCACTTGATTCCCCAACCGACAAAGTCGATGGGATTCTTAAAAATAGACTTCCTATAGAAGACAAAAAAATAGAATTTGACTTAAAAGATAACGAAGTAAGTGTTATGATTCCTGAAGAAATTTTACGTGCTGATGGTTTACAAATTATGAAACACTTTATTCAATTAGATGTTTTCAAATTTGTTCCAACTTTGAATAAATTAAATTTTGTCGAGTCACATATCAACAAACAAACTCAGGAAAAGAAACCTGAAGCAAAAGAGAAATTATCAGAACAGAAAACTGCTTAAATTACCTTAGTACTCTTTGCAAGATTTCTTGCCCTTCTTTCGGTCATCTCTATTTCTTTTAAGATTGTATACCTTTCAGGTCTCAAATCCTGTGCAATCATTAATGCTTCAATAATCTGATCTTCTTTTAACCCAATTTGTTTTGCAGTAGTTGGTGCTCCTATATCCTTCAATGTTTTTGCTATTTTTTTCCAATCTTTCCCTTGAAGTTTTGTAATCATAATAGCACCCAGTCCACATTTTTCTCCATGTAATCCCTTTCCAGGTGCAATTCTATCTAATGCATGAGAAAAAAGATGTTCGGCACCTGAACATGGTCTACTACTTCCAGCAATACATGATGCAACTCCTGCACTAATTAGAGCTTCAACAATTACTCTTACATCCAATCCCTTCTTGGCATACTGACTTGATTTTTCCATAACTATTTCTGCACTCATAATTGCCAAATTTGCCGAATATCTTCCGTAATACTCGCCCATTTTATCTCGTCCTAATTTCCAATCTTTCACGGCACTGATGTTTGCCACCAAATCCCCACATCCACTTGCAAGTAACCTAGTTGGTGCTTTTTTGATAATGTCAATATCTACAAAAACACCCAAAGGAGCAGTAGCAACAATTGAATGAGGTTTATCACTTTTTATTGAAACAAATGGACTGGCAATTCCATCATGTGATGCAGCTGTGGGTACGCTAACAAATGGAATATCTAAATTAAAAGCAACCATTTTCGCAGTATCTACAGACCGACCTCCTCCAATTCCTGCTATTATGTCACTATGATCTTTTTTTACATCAATCTGAATTTTCTTTAGATTACTGAACTGATTATCTTTTGATGTATGCCAAACAAATTTAATTTTTTTACTTTTTAATGATTTTTCAATTTTTTGTTTAAGAATTCTTTTTACATGAATTCCTGAAATTAATGACACTTTCTTTGGTTTAGTTAGATTATGAAGAAATTCTGCAAAGTCATCAATGTTCTTTTCACCTACAACAATTTGTCTAGGTAGT
>JAOUAY010000086.1 GCA_029860565.1 Candidatus Nitrosopumilus sp. | reverse complement strand
GATCTTCAAACTGTTTTGATTCAGAAATTTTACGTTCATTTCTTAACCTTTGAGATTTATTTTCTACTTCATTGATATTTTTTTGTCTTCTTTTGAATCCCGTTACAATGAAGTTTTCAAACGCCATCAAAATACACCTAAAGTGCAGTATGATGAATAGATATGAAACTATTTTGCTTATTTTCAGATATAATCTCAAATTTAGAATCTGATCATTGATTTTTGATATTGATAGTTTGTATGAATTGGATCTTTGATATACTTTAGACTGTGCTTACATTGAAACTGTGTCACTTCTTTGTTGCAAGGTTTCCTTATTGGCGTCCTTTTTGGAATTGTTAGAGAAAACTTTTCAAAAAGAGAGAAAATACAATCACATATACTCAAGATATTTTAGAAAAATTAGATGGATTTTGTTGAAATTGATCTTCTTGAAGGACTATCTCCTCCATAAGACTCCCACATGTATCCTGCACTTACTCTACGTGCAGAAAAGATCTTTTTTCCATCTGTTCTAACGTTTATCATTCCATGTAGTCTACGTTTGAAGAGTATTCGCAGCTCATTGTACTGTTTGTCATTTAGATGCAGCATGTCTTTTCTTGAAATCTTTATTTTCTTTTTTTCTTCTTTTGTTAGTTTAGCGAATGAACCTGCAATCTCAGTTGAGAAAACCAATGATTTTGATCTGGATCTTTTGCCAATTGACGCAATAAAGTTAGCTCTTGGATGACCATGATCTGTATTATCACCTGATGAAATCACAGACACCTGAGGATTTACATAATCCAACCATTTGTCATAAAAATCCCCACTTCCGTGATGAGGCGATTTTAGTATGTGTGCATTCATGAGTTTTTGAAGTGCTGTCGACTCCATCAAGTACTTTGAACCTTTTTTGTTCAAATCCCCTGATAGTATTATCTTTACTTTTTCATAGGTGAGTCTAATTGCAACAGAGTGACCATTGATTGTTGGTCCATGGTCTCCAAACCATCTAAAGATTCGGTCACCATTGGAATCTACTTCGTTAATTGGACTGACAACTTCTAATTTGATGTCAGGATCACCAATACTCAGATCAGAAAGAGTGTCTACCGCAGAATAGTCTACGCCTCCTTCATCTGTAATTGCATCTTTCCATTCTTGAAAGTTTACTCGCAGTTCAGAATCTTTAAGATCTGAGAGTTGATTGTGACTTGTTGTGATGTATTTTTTACCATCAAGACTTTCAAGTTTTCCAAGTTTTTCATTATGATTGGAATTCTTTTTGTATAGACCTAAACCATTATGAATAATTTTTTTGATTTTAATTTTTGGTGATTTAATTATTGGAATCAGGCCTTTGAGATGATCTTCATCACCATGACTCAATACTAAAAGGTCGATGATTACAGGTTTGTTAGGTTTTATTTTCTTCAAATCATACTTCCAAGACAAAAATCGAAACGCATGGTCATTTTCTCCTCCATCAATCAAAATTGTTTTGCGTTTAGGAGTAACAATGAATGTAGAATCCCCTTGGCCAACATCAATGAAGTATATTTCAAGTGAGGGCTTTTTCACTAAACTTTCTTCACTTACCCAACCATCCACCTTGGAATATCTTGTAGATACTTTGATTCGCTTGTTTTTTGGATCTCCTTGTGGTTTTCCTTTTGTGTTGACCACATCACCATGAATGAAAATATAATGCCTAGCATTGCCTGTTTTATTTTTGTAAAGAAATGCGGTTTTGCTTGAGATGTATCTAGTTGCCATAAGTTAATTTTTTCATAATTTAGTGGAAAATAAGCATTTGAAAATCACCTTTAATCATTGTAAAATTAAAAACAACGAGAAATACGTGGAAAACCCACGGAACTAGAACCATTCCCTAACATGAATTGTTTTCCTAACCTATCATTCTACGACGCAGAACAATGGCTTCTCGTTATAATGTGTACGTCAAAATAATATTTAAGAATGATCTCGATCTGAACTAATTCAAAAAATTGTATTTATTAATTTTTGAATTTAAAATAGTTCTTAGACTAATTAACTATAGAAATGTCCCTAGAGCAAAGATGTGAAACATGCGGCAGGCCAAAACTGTTGTATGCAAAAACAAACTTGGTGGTTTGTCCATATTGTGATCCTAGGTGTGAACAATGTAGTCATCTAAAAAAAGATCACACCTATGTTGGAAATAACACTTGTCAATGGTGTGAAAAGTGCTCTCTAATGTGGAAATGGAATACTGAATCGTGGTATCTAAAACTATAAGCACTAATTTGCTTCGTAAAAAATTGATAAGCATTATCATAATTTCATATCGTTGCCTGTTGGAAACTATTTAAACGTCATAATTTACATTGTTATTTTTGTGGAATCATTGATCAGGGAATCTATCATGACGACATCTCATCAATTCTTAATCTTTTGTATGATTTAGACAGGCCAAGACCTTTGAATGATGATCAGGTGAAGATATTCAAAACTAAGATTAGTGATTACTTTTTAGATTCTCAAAAGAATATTATCGTAGCACAACAAGATAAGAAAATTGTGGGAGTCGCTAGTATAATTTATCTACAACGCCTAAATCGTGTCAAAACGGAAATGTATATTCCAGAATTAATTGTAACTGAAAAACTTAGGTGTTCCGGTATTGGCAAAAGATTGATGCAATATTGCATGGAACTTGCAAAAAAGAAAAATTGTTACAGAATAAGACTAGAATCAGGTAACTCCAGAAAAGAATCCCATAAATTCTATAAAAGTATAGGATTTGAACAATCAGCACAATTTTTTTCAAAGTATGTGTGATGACTCACAGGAAAACATGGTTCCTACATGATGAAGATTCTCAAAGGATAGCGATGGTTCTTTCATATGGTCAAAAATTCAAAAATATTAAAAATATAAAATGACTTTCTAGTTGGAATAAAGTGAATGTGGTATCTTAATGGATGGTGATGCATGGAATGGCATGTCCTCTGAATATGATGATAATGTTGAAGGAAATTTTGATCCTGTTATATCAGGTTATCTTTCAGAAGAAATTAAGATCACAAGTAATCTATGTAAGAAAATTATCCGGCCCGATGTAAGATCCACGATAATTGATATGGGCTCCGGTACTGGTAGGGTTTTGTTTGCGCTGCGTTCAATTCTGGGTACTTCGATATCATATTTCGGTCTTGATGTATCCCAATCAATGATACAATTATCAAAAAATAAACAATCTGACATGAAGGATCGTGATATTTCATTTCTAAACTATGATGCAACAAATCCTGCAATTGATGAACTCTTTGATGATGATTCTATAAAGATTACAATGTGTATGTACAATACAGTTGGGGTAATAGATGTCACTAAAAGACAGCAATTCTTTGATAACATGATAAGGTTGGCAGGAAAAAATGGATTGGTGCTGATTTCTGCATTTAATGGGGACAATTTTTCTTTTATTGCTCCAAAGATGTATGTTCCAATGAAAAAAATGATCAAACAAATTGATGATGATTCATTTGACGAGGGAAAATTGGCATTTAAGAATAAACTTGGATATTACAGTCAATGGTTTACGAAAAATCAATTGTTAGACTTACTGCGTTCAAATGTAACGCCTATTCCTATCGATGTGTCTTTGAATAAGCACGTACATACATTTGGGCATATTTTTTCAAATCGTAGTGTTTTGTAGTTTTTTAATTTTTACTTACCTGACAAATATTGCCCTTTTTCTAGCACGAACATATTTTCATTCTAAAAAATACTGGAATGTTTAAGAATATCTTGAAAATGGGCATTCAAAAATCATTATTAGATTAGTATGTCTCAAATTTCTGTTATTTTGTTTTAAAATAACGAGATACATGGAAAACACGCAAAATCAAGGACGTATTCCTAACATGATGTGTTTTCCAGACCTATCATTCTACGACGCAGAATAACGGTTTCTCGTTAGTACAACTACGTCTAAATCATATTTAACAATGATCCAAATTTCTATCTGATTACAATGAAAAATTATATCTTTATGATCCTATCAGAGTATGTTTTTAGTGAATTCTTTTTTTTGGTTTCACGCTATTCAGAAAAATACTTCCTGATTTACATTTACAGTATGTGATAATTTTTAATTTTGACTAGTCTAACATAAAAAAATTGATCGGTTGATCTTGTTAATTTAGAGCATTCTGAGTCTGATTTTTTCCAAAAATTTGTATTTTAATAACTATCAATTTTTATTAAATGCAATTCTACTCAAAACATTATGGCACAATGTTGTATTTGTAAACTTGTTCCAGGAACACTGAAAATTGCTGATGGTAATCCTGCCTACAAAGGGAAACCAATTTGTAAAGAGTGTGCAGGGTATCGTAAATTACTCAAAGAAACTAAGTAGGTTCTTCTGATTTTGTTTTGTTTTTAGCGGCCCACTCTTCATACATTTTGATTAATTCATCAACGTCTTTACCTTCCTCAGAATAGGTGACTATCACTCCAAATGTCCCTTTTCTATCGTGTCCTCGAGCAAAGTATCCCCAAAAAGAATCAGGCAATTTTGCAAAACTGCTTGAATCATGTGATACTCCAATTAGATTATTTCCGATTACTTCGACTACTTTTTTTGCATCGCCTTGTTCAATCATGATTGACTAACCACTTGATACAATAGAAATTTAAAATATTGTCCGTCAATTCACACCTTTTCTTCTGGTCTTTTTTTCCCCTGTCAATACTATACTATTCTTAAAGTTCTCCAGTTTAGCATTCCTTTCGTCTTTTTCTGATTTTGTTAATTCACGAATAATGATGTCTTGAGAATCTACAAAGTTTTCACATTTTTCACATAGCCACAATGTGATCTTTTCTGTTGTTTGAAATATGGGTAATCTCCTATCGTTGCATTGTTTACAGAATAATGGCATGTTCTCTCTGTCTCCTCTATGGGCTTAACCTGTCTGGATCTCGTGGGTACAATACCACCTCACGAACATTATCTATTCCAATTAATGTGGTCATCAATCTATCCAATCCCATACCCCATCCGGAATGAGGTGGCATTCCCCAATCAAATGTCTTAAGATGGTCTGTGAATTGAGCAGGATCTAGGCCTTGTTCTTTTAATCTCTCTTTTAGCATCTCTGGATTATGAAGTCTGGTTCCTCCTGATGACAATTCCAAAAATCCATACTGCAAATCAAATGAACGTGAAAGTGTTGCATCTTCATCCTTTTCTCTAATGTAAAATGGTTTTAGCTTCATCGGCCAGTCTATCAAAAAGAAAAATCCTGGATGATTTTTTCCTATAATTCTGAGGTGTGAATCTAATAAATCATCACCAAATTCAACTTGCTCGCCTTCTTTTTTCAATTCCTCAATACATTGAGTGTATGTTACTCGTTCAAATGGTGTTGTTGGTACCTCTATTACATGCTCTATTGTTTCTTGTTCTTTTTTGCAGTTTTCTGAAATGTCCTTGTAAACTTCTAACACTAATGATTCTAAAACATTCATGACATCGTTGTAATCCATGAATGCTGCTTCAATGTCAATACTGGTAAACTCAGTTAAGTGTCGTCCAGTGTGAGAATTTTCTGCTCTGTAAAAATTTGAAATCTCAAAGACTCTTTCTAATCCCATTGTCATTTGTTCTTTGTATAATTGTGGACTTTGAGCAAGATATGCTGTCTTTCCAAAATAATCTAGTGAAAATAAATCAGCTCCTCCCTCACTTGCACTACCAATAATTTTTGGCGTTGTAATTTCTAAGAATTTTTTCTCAGATAGAGTTTTTCTTAGTGACTGTAATACATGATGACGTAATTTGAAAATTGAAGCCGTCT
>JAOUAY010000085.1 GCA_029860565.1 Candidatus Nitrosopumilus sp. | reverse complement strand
TACAGCATAAATTGACAATCTTCTTTCTTTCTTTTCCTCATCCCATAACTCTCCTCTTGTGATTGGAATGTATATTTGACTTAGATTATTTATTATGAAGTCATCTATTGCCTTTGCACATTCGTGGAATTTACATGCTTGATTTTTTTCAGTCATTTTTTGAATTAATTTTTGGAGCTTTGATAAAAGCCAAATGTCTGGCGATGTTAACAAATTATTTTGCTTTGCCCATTTCACTGTGTTTGTTTGGTCAAAATTATCATATTGGCTATTTTGTTTAAAGTATAGATGCAGATTGAACAGTGTGTTAATTACTTGATATGGTCTTGACATTAACTCGTTAGTGTTGAAGCTTAATGGTTCAATCGGACTTGCTTTCCACATGAAATAAAATCTTATCAAATCTGCTGGATATTTTTGAAGTAGTTCAGCTCCGTCTAAAACATTTCCTTTACTCTTACTCATTTTACCTCCTTTTTCATCAAGTACGTGACCTTGAAACAAGAATGCCTTGTAAGGTGATACCGCAGAGTTGTTTAGGATTACATTTTCAATAAGTAATGTGTATGCCCATCCTCTAGTCTGATCAATTCCTTCAGTAAAAAATGGTGCAGGAATCTCATTGGAATATTCTTCATTTGTTAATGACGAATATGGTGCAGAGCCACTATTGTGCCATGTATCTAACACATACTCTTCTCTCTTTGTATTTACACTGTCACATTTTTTACATTTTATTGTAATGTGATCAATCCATGGTCTGTGCAATTCAAAATCTGGACCATCTGGTAATTTATCTGCAGATTCTACAATCTCTTTTCTTGTAAAGAACCAATTTTTCTCCCCACAGTCTTCACAATTCCAGACAGGTAATGGACAACCCCAAATCCTTTCTCGTGAAATACACCATGGATGTCTTTCCTTGATAATTCCAAGAAATCTGTTTTTTGGCTGTTCAAAAAAGTATTCTACACTTTCTGCTGCATCAATTGCTTTGTTACCTAATCTATCTAATTTGTAAAACCATCCCCTTCTCGCAAGCCATACAATTGGATGGTGTGATCTCCAGCATAGGGGATACTTGTGTTTTATTTTACCGATTTTTACTAGCGCGTTGCACTCTTTTAGATCCTCAACTATTGGCCTGTCTGCATCTCTGACAAACATGCCTTGATATTTTCCTGCCTTGTCTGTGAATTTTACTTCATCATTTATGGGACTAAAAATTTTGACTTTACGTTTATTTGCAATTTTGATATCTTCCTCTCCATTTGCCGGAGATAAGTGGACAAGTCCACTTCCTGTACTTGCATCCACAAAAGATTCTGAGACTGCAACATGATAATTGTCTAATTTGGAATATTCGTTTAACTCTGGAATTAAGCTCAACAGTGGATGGATGTATTTTTTTCCTTCAAATTCTGAACCCTTTACAATTTTTTCAATTTTATAATCTTCAATCTTTACTTCTGCCATGAATTCCTTTAATCTTGTTTTTCCAACTATCCATGTCTCATTCTCTACTTTTACAAATGTATAATCTTCTTTAGGCTGTAATCCTACCATTGCATCTGTAACTAGAGTGAAAGGCATGGTAGTCCATACTATCAAAAATGCGTCTTCATCATCTAGCTTTACTTTGTAGTACAATGATGGATCTTTGACTTCCGCATATCCCTGATTTACTTCTGCATGACTAAGTGATGTTTGGCAACTTGGACAATATGCAATTACAGTAAAATCTTCTTCTAAAATCCCATTCTCATGTGCTTTTTTTAGCACTTGCCATTCTCTTTCGATAAATTCGTCTCTATAAGTCCAATATGATTTTTCATGATTAAACGACATACCAAGCAAGTTATCAACTTCTAACCATGTCTTGTTGAATTTTTCCACAACTTTTTTACATTCTGAAACAATCCTTTCAATTCCAAACTCCTTGATAGCTTCAGTTTTTCCTCCTGAAACTCCTAGCTCCTTTTCAACTTGTAATTCTACTGGAAGTCCTTGCGTATCCCATCCACCGTTAAATTCAATTTTTTTCCCTTGTAGTGTATTAAATCTATACCATAAATCCTTGATTACTCTACCTCTCAGATGTCCTGCATGTGGTTTCCCGTTCATTGTTGGAGGACCTTCAATAAATCGAATTTTCTCAGGTTTATCTGATGCAAAAATCTCTTTTTCTAAATCGAATGATTTGATGTATTCTTTTACTTGGGATTCTATTGCTTTAGCATCCAATTTTGTGGAAAGCTCCATCTGGATTTTGATATCTATATGGCATTATAAAGCTAAATTGATGTGATGAGACTTGGATTATATAATTGGGTAAAAAATAATTTTTGTTGGTAAATATCCTAGTGATAGGTTCTGGAGGACGAGAGCATGCATTGTCTTGGAAATTATCTCAAAGCAATAAAGTTGAGACTGTTTTCACTGCACCTGGAAATGGAGGAACTCAAAATAATGTTTCAATAGGTATATCTGATTTAGATGGCTTGGCTGATTTTGCCCAAAAAAATAATTGTTTTACTGTGGTTGGGCCTGAGGATCCGCTTGCCGCAGGAATTGTTGATAAATTTAACAAATTGAATCTAAAAGTTTTTGGACCTTCCCAAAAAGCTGCTCAGCTTGAATCAAGTAAGATTTGGGCAAAAGACTTCATGAAACGAAATGATATCCCAACAGCACGATTTAAAATTTTTGATGATGCTCAAAAAGCTCAAGAATATGTAAAATCCCTTGACTACAACGTGGTTGTCAAGGCTGATGGTCTAGCTGCTGGAAAAGGTGTCATTGTTTGTAATGGTAATGATGATGCAATATCTGCAATTCAAACCATTCTTGTAAAAAAGATGTTTGGTGATGCTGGGAACCGAATAATCATCGAGGAACGAATTGATGGCATTGAGGCATCCTATATTGCACTTTCAGACGGAGATGTTGCAATTCCTATGGCTTCAAGCCAAGATCATAAGAGAATCTTTGATGATGACAAGGGTCCAAACACTGGTGGAATGGGGGCTTATTCTCCAACTCCTATTATCGATGATGAATTAGCAAAAATAATTCAAGAAGAAATAATTGAAAAAACAATTAATGCCATGAAAAATGAAGGAATTCCCTTTAAGGGATTTTTGTATGCTGGTATCATGCTTAGAGAGGGTAAACCCTATGTTTTAGAATACAATGTTCGAATGGGTGATCCTGAGTGCCAACCAATTACAATGAGGATGGATTTTGATTTGTATGATTATTTTGTCGCATGTGTTGAAGGTAAACTCTCTTCATTACCTCCAACCTCTTGGAAATCTCAATTTGCTGTATGCGTTGTATTGGCATCAAAAGGTTATCCTGCATCCTATCCAAAAAATGATGAAATAACAGGATTTGATTCTATCACTAATGGTGCAATTGTTTTTCATGCTGGAACAAAAAAACATAATGATAAGATTCTCTCAAACGGTGGACGTGTTTTGGGTGTTACTGCATTAGGTGATACTTTAGATTCTGCAATTACCAATACTTATAATGCTGCTGAACAAATTGCATGGTCAAATAAATATCTCCGAAAAGATATTGGTCAAAAAGGCCTTTCTTATATTTGAGTTTGAAGTATTTTATCTTCTGTTACAATCCAGTCAATAATTACATCGTGTTCTGATTTTGGGATATTTTTTATAACTTGTTTTTCCAAAGTTAAAGATATTGTCGTTACATTATTTTCTACTAAAAATCTGTCATAGAATCCATGACCATATCCTAATCTAATTCCATTTGGAGTTATGCCTACAGTAGGAATTAAAATCACATCTAGTTTGTTATCTGTTTTACAGTTATCTTTGGGCTCCATGATGTCAAAACTTCCCTTTTCTAGGCTTGAAAAATCTACAATCTTTCTAAATTCCATTTTATCTCCTATCACTTTTGGCAAAAAAACTTCTTTTGAATTACTGAGTAATTCTTGAATGATGTCTTGTGTTAAAATTTCACTTCCTATTGGATAATATACTCCAATCTTTTGAGCATTTTTAAACGCATAAATTTTCTTTAATCTTTTTTGTATTTTCTCACTTGCAATCTTTAACAAATCAAAAGATGTATTGTCTCTTTTTTCCAAAAGATGATTCCGAAGTGGTATTTTTTTAGAGTTATCTTTCAATTTGACTATTCAATGATGCTGCGGTAATTGTATTTTTTAATAGCATGGCAACTGTCATTGGACCAACTCCTCCTGGAACGGGTGTTGCAAATGATGCTTTTTGGATAATCTGATCATAGTCTGAATCTCCCACCAATTTTTCTTGGAATCTTGATATTGCAACATCGATTACAATTCCCCCTTTTTTAATCATCTCTGGTGTTAAAGTGAATCTGTTTCTATCTCCTACTGCTGTAATGATGATGTCTGCTGATTGACATAGTTCTGTTAAATTCTTGGTTTTAGAGTGACATGTTATGACAGTTGCATTCTTTTCTAGCAATAAATGGTAAAGTGGCTTTCCTACTAAATTACTCCTGTTGATTAATACCACATTTTCCCCCTCTAGACTAATCTTATGATAATCAAACATCTCCATTATTCCTGAAGGAGTACATGCAACTAATACAGCTTTTTTCATTACAAGTAATCCTACATTATATGGAGTTAAACCATCTACATCCTTTACTGGTGATATTCTTGATGTGGTTGCAAACTCATCTAGTTGTTCAGGTAAAGGAAGTTGTACTAAAATTCCATGAACAGAATTATCTGTATTTAGGTTGTCGATGATATTGGTTAATTCTAACTGGGTAATGTTTGCATCTAGTTTGTGGTCTTTGGTTATAATCCCTACTTCTTGACATGCTTTGTGCTTATTTTTGACATATGTTGCAGAAGCTGGATTATCTCCGATTAACACCGTGGCCAAACAAGGGTCTATGCCTTGAGTTTTCAACTCTTCTGCTGCTTTTTTTACTCTGTCTTTGACTGATTGGGCAATAATTTTTCCATCAATTTTGATACCTGCCATAATCTGTTTTTGATTTGTAGATATTTAATTCTTGGAATTCTTTGATGAAAATATTAGAAAAGAAATTAAGTGGCTGTTTTTCTAGTCATGATATGTTTGTAATGATAGCAGATGTGCAACTCAAAGAAGGCGCTGAAGATGATTTCAAAAGCTGGTTTTCTGAATCAAACAAAGTACTGTCCAATTTTCCTGGATTTGTATCAAGACGATTTTTAAAATCTTCTGATGGAAGCTATAGGATTGTTGTAGAGCATGAAAGCAAAGAAACTTTTATCAAAATGCATCAAAGTCCTGAACATGAAAAAATTCATCCAACTGGACATTCTTTCATGAGTGCAGACCCACAAAGAAAAACATACACTGTAGCTGCTGAATAAAATTGAAACTAGAGTATGATTTAACTACATACCTTGAAAAAATCAAAAACGGCAGTTCTTATTTTTCTACTTTTATTAATAAAGACGGTTTAGCTGCTGGCGTTTTAATACTTCAGCCTGGTGAGAAAGACACTCAAACACCTCATGATAGCGATGAGGTGTACTATGTCATTTCAGGTACTGGATTTTTGAACATCAAGGATAAGGATTACCCAGTTTCAAAAAATAAATTATTTTTTGTAGCAAAAAATGTGGAGCATTTTTTCCATGGAAATACAAATGAACTCAAAGTTTTGTATTTTTTTGGTGGACCTGACTCCTAGATTATTGTAGTTCTTCGTCCAAAAACTTTGACTTTTTTTCTGGCAAAAAGATTTACTGCTTCAGGATAAATTCTGTGTTCTTCTTTTAGAATTTTTGCAGATAGGGATTTTTCTGTATCTTTTTCATTTACTTTAACAACTGCTTGAATTATT
>JAOUAY010000084.1 GCA_029860565.1 Candidatus Nitrosopumilus sp. | reverse complement strand
TGCAAATAATCCTGGAAATGATGCACCTGCTTGACCTTCATAGAAAAAGTCTGAACAATATGCAAAGTAAGTTGTAGTCCATTCGGTTCCGGTATGAGTTACTTTTTCAACACCAGTTACAATAAGACAATCATAAAATCCGGCTGCAACATTAGCATACGCCTCTCTAAAAGCTACAGAGCCACTACCACATGCAGACTCTATTGATAATGAGGGTTTATCTGGAATGCCCAATCTACTCATCAAGACAGGACCAAGATGCACTTGTTTGTCAGCAACTCCAAAAACGTTTGAAATGTAAGATGCTTTGATATCTTTTGGACTAATTCCTGAACTTTCTATGGCTGAAACTGATGCCTGAGTAGTGAGATCAGCTATACTGTCGGGTAATTTTCCATATTTTGTGCTACCAGCACCAAGAACACAGACCTTTTCCACAAATCTAACTGACCCATTTCCCTATAAAAATTGTTTTACTAAATTCATCATAAAAAATGCAATTAAAGAAAACAAGTCTTAAAACTATTCAGATCAAAAAACCCATAATAAGACATGTAGTCAAAACTACAAAGTCAAAAACTATCATATTCAAAAAAGAAATTATTCAATACTTAGATACTAACGGATATCTTTCATGGTCCTCAAGAGATAGAAAATATATTATTCTTGGAACCAATTCTCCTAAAAATGGACTGGTACAATGTCCTGAATGTAAACTTGGAGAATTACTGGTAATTAGATCAAGAACAACTAGAAAGCGATTCATGGGTTGTTCAAATTTTTATGGTGGGTGTAAAGCATCATCACCTTTATTACAAAAAGCAAGACTGAGAGCAACAAAATTACCATGTGATGTGTGTAAATGGCCAATGATAATTTTTCGTTATTCACGAAATCAAAAATGGACCAAACAATGTGGGAACTTTAATTGTGAAAGTAGAAAGACTAAGCCTTTAACATAGGATAGACATCTGTTCTTCTGTTTTTAAGTAGTGGTAAGATTTTACGCGTTCGTTTTACTTTATTCAAATCTATATTAGCAAAGCCTACTCCTTGTTTCTTTTTCATATCAAGTAAAATTTTTCCGTATGGATCAACTACTAAACTTCTTCCACAATAAATATTTCCAACTTGATCTGGTGCAATTACATAACATCCGTTTTCAATTGCTCTTGTTTTGTTAATTGCAATCCAATGTTCTTCTTTCATATTACCTTTAACCCAAGCAGATGGTGCTACTAAAACTTCAGAGCCTGCTGCTGCAAGTGATCTTGACATCTCTGGAAATCTTAAATCATAACAAATCATTATGCCAATTTTTCCAATAGATGTCTTAACAGGTTTTGTAATTTTAGAGCCTGAAACTATTTTATTAGATTCCTTAAATCCTAATGCATCATAGAGATGAATTTTTCTATATGTGGAGATTACTTTACCTAATTTGTCAATCACAAATGCAGTATCATAAACACGATCTTTTTTTTCACTCTTTTCATAAAATGAGCCTATTACTTGGATTTTATTTTTTTTTGCAGCTGTTGCTATTGTGCTGATAAAATTTCCGTTGATTGTTTCAGCCAAACTTGCTAGTTGTTTAGGGGTTTGAAATGAATTTGTGTAAAACATCATAAATTCTGGGAAGGCACATAGTATTGCATTTTTAGAAGATGCTTTTGAAATGTATGTAATAATTTTTTTTAAATTAACTTCTTTGTTAGTTGATGCTTTGAATTGAATTACTGCAACTTTCATAAAATTAATTATTCAAATGACAATAAAAGGATAAACTTGTGGTACAACTGACAAATGTACCATTTCCTTATTATGTAAATTTGTTAAAAGAAATACAAGTCGACCATGTGTGTATGTCAATCCCTGACTGGAGAGATATTTTCCAGTCAATTATTTTTAAAAATAATTAAAGTTAATTTCCTGCAACGAATTGATAGGTTTTACTAAATTTCTTTAAGATATGAACACATTTCAAATAACAAATGAATGAAATTAAATTTTAAATCTATAAAACAAAAGTATGAATTCTCAGTATAATCTAAATACTAAATTTGTTAAATTATATTTGTATTAGAGCTGTCACCAAAATCTAACATTTTTGGTCTTAAGATCTGATACAATGTTCAATCTACATAAATTATAATTCTAGGAGTTAGATCTATAAACTCATTAAGAATTCTCAAATTAGATGTCAAAAAAAGAATTTTGGTATGACAATATCCCATATCTTGAGGACGATATTGAAGAATTGGAATTTTAAATTAAACTATTACATATGATTCGTCATCCTAAAGAGGATTATGAAAAGATTGTATGTTATAATCTATTTTATAAAAAAAGAACACATTATGTTTAATTTTGTGTATAGTTTTTCATACCAGATGCCATCAATTCCATCATATTTTTATTCAGTGAAGCAAATATCTTGGTGTTTTCGCTAAATGCATCAAATACTTTTTTTGATGTGCCAGTAGAATCAAAAACAATTTTGTTTTGATTTTGATATGCAGTTGTTGCTCTTTCCATCATGTTCTGAATTGCTTTCATTGTTTCTTCAGGCATGTTAAGATTCAGACCTGATTTGATAGCATATTCTTGTTGTAAAGCAATAGATGAATTAATCACATTCTTCCACGCCTCAAGATAGCTTTTTTGAATGTCAGTTGCTATTTGATGGTAAACTGGTGAAGATTTATCAATTTCATTAAAAAAATTTTCAGTGTTTTTTTTACATTCTGTAAAAATATCCTTTGATTCATCTGTAGATTTACTCATACCATAAGACAGTATTCATGATAAATAAGTTTGATCTAAAAAGCTAATAACTAATTTTTATAATCATATTTAGCTTTTTTGAGATTCTGAATACTTTTTGTTATCACGTAATACTTGAAAAAATGTCGCTCTATTTTTTGTATTTATTAAAACCAATTTTTACATGAATAAAAAAGGGAAAATGATTGATAACCTATTTTTACAATTGGTTTCCTGCTAAAAACCAATTTTCTTTAGGATTGTCTTCAAAAACAACAATAACATGATTTTCTTTTGTCTTTAGAATCTCAACTGCTGATTTTGTGATTGCTTTTGCATATTCATTTTTTTGTTCCTGAGTTCTACCAGGATACATTGATACAGTAATCAAAGGCATGAGAATTTTAAATGAATCAGTGATTTATTCTTTCAATAGTTTGATCTGTATCCATATCTTGTGCCATACGTGAAGTCGGAACTATGTGTTTTTTTGTAAAGGTAACCAGTTGCCAAACCTATCACAAATCCACCAATGTGAGCAAGATAAGCTACCCCTCCACCAGCTACACCAAATCCTCCTATGAAAAATGGTAAAAGATTTTGAAAAACTAACCAAAATGGCAAGAACCATCTAGCCTGAATATGCATCATTCTCCAAATGAATCCCATCATCAAGAAGGTCTGGATTCTAGCTTTTGGAAAAATTATCAAGTATGCTCCTAGTATTCCTGAGATTGCACCGGATGCACCAACTGCAGGAATTGCACTGTTAGTATCACCATAGATATGAATTAGTCCTGCAACGACTCCCCACATAAGATAAATTCCAAGATATTTTACTTTGCCAAATTTTTGTTCAATGTTATCGCCAAATATCCACAAAAATAGCATGTTACCTCCAAGATGCATAACACCACCATGTAAGAAGATAGAACTTAGAAGAGAAATGTATGGTTCACTTGGACATTGAATATTTACTGCTCCTTCACCAAAATCAATGATTGATGCATCTGCACCCGTAATACAATTTGGAACAGCGCCCCAATTGTAAAATAAGGAAAATGCGTTTTCGTTTGTAAAATCAAGAATTTGTCCAGTATAAACTACTTCTATGAAAAATATAATTACATTGATAATAATTAAAGCATAAGTTACAGTTGGTTTGAATCCTGGAGGATGTGGATTCTCATCTCTTAATGGAAACATAGATGATTTGATTCGATAAAAATTGTATAATAAGATTATTCAATTTTATAAAAAAATGAGATGAGAAACTGGTACCAAGATGATTACTTCGTTTCTCACCTAATTATGGCTTGTATAACAATACTAGTGTTCAATAGATAAAAACAAAATTGGTACATTCGTAGAATGTATTAAAAAAAGAAAAAAAGTTTTAGGATTATTCTTCTGGGTGATGTTCGACATCAACAAGTAGACCTTTTTTATCTAATTTTTTACAGATTTTATCGCCATCACTTGTTGGTTCAATGTTTCCTTTAAGAACACCTGCTCCTTCATCACCATGAATCATAGTAAAGAGATTTCCATCACATAGATTCTTTAATTGTGAGGTTAAGGTTTCTGAGTTATTGTGACCACCATAATATTGGTTTTCATCACTATCATCCCAAACTCCTTTAATGATTCCTTTAGTTGGTTTTACAACTAAATCAATATCATCTTGTCCAGGTGCTTTGTAGACATTAAGAACATGTGCTCCTTCAGTGCCTTCATGAAGATGTAATTTAGTTACATCATCACTTGGTTCACCAAATCCACTAATATCCATATTTTCAATGGAAATTCTGTATTTGAGAGCTTCACCGTGTTTATCTAACCAAAATTTAGCAGTTGCAGCTGCTCCATCAGGTGCAATATCTGAATTTACTACTACTAAATCAGCAGTGAAATCTACTTTTTTCTTAAATTTCCAATGATTGTTTGTTGCTTCTGCTTCTTGTAATGTCATTACAGAGACAGCAGAGATTGCAAGTATTGCAGCTAAAGAAACTGCAAAAAATACTTGTGTGTTTTGCTTCATTAAATAAAATAAAATATTTATTCTAATAATGAAGCTGGGTCATTCGTCGAATGTACCAATCAAACTATAATTATTCTTTGTTTAACAAGATTTTCAATTATATTTAGAAACTCATCATTAGAGATTTTTCTTCAAACCACCATCCTGCAGAAACTTTTACCTATGAGGAATTTGCCATTGTGATTCAGCAATAACGTCTCGTGAAGGAACAGAAACAATTTGTTTTTCAAACAAGAAATCTTTCTTCTAATGGAATCATATTCTAAATCATAATGTATTGATTATAACAATTATCCAACTAATCATAACTACATCATTATCTAGTTCTCTCAAAACATAACACAAACTTAGGCATGAAAAGGGGACCTATTTTTACAGAACATTAATGAAGAAAAAGATAGTATCTTAGAAAGAGTTGATGATATCTTCGAATCCTGATGTTGGTTTCTCAAGCAAGCCTGGTCTATAGTCTTCAATTAATTTGTCTATAGCATCTCTTGCTTTAATATGATATCTCTTTTTGAGTTGAACAAGTCTAATCTCAACCAATCCATCTTCAACAAGTTGTGATAGATAAAGTGAAACAGTAGATGGTGATTTTTTTACTTCTCTAACTAACTGAGAGAATTCTAATCCATCGTCTTTGATTAGTGCAAGTAATAAATCACGTGGAGTTTGTTTTCGTAAAGCTTTGATTACAATAGATTCATCTTCAGTGATTCTAAGAGGATAGAATCTTACTTGTCGTGGTTCACGAATTACTTTGACGACTCCATTTTTTTCTAATTTTCCCAAGTAATGACTTAGTACTCCATTTTTCAAACCAGATGAACGCATAATTTCACGGAATTGAATTCCGGGGTTTTGTTCAATAATTTGTTGAATTTGTGAATTTCTATTAGTCATTTCTAAACACTCCTAACGCCAATAGTCCAAGTGTAATAAATGTCAATAAATGTCCTATTTCTGAAAGTGGTATTTCGCCAAAATCATAGATAAAGGGCCATGTAGCATCAACAAGTAATATAATTTCAGCTGCAATAAAATTTGTAAATGCAATAGCACTAAGTAAAAGTCGTTTTGTTCTTAATCTATAATATGCAAATCCTGCAAGTATTGAAAT
>JAOUAY010000083.1 GCA_029860565.1 Candidatus Nitrosopumilus sp. | reverse complement strand
GATATTCAGGATTCACTAATATCAATAATTTGTCTTTCAAATCTTCTTTTGATTGATACATGTCTTTCTCAAAAATTCCTCGATCATCAAGAGTCATACAGATATCTTGCCATGCAAATACTTCTTGAAAATTTCTATTTGCAGTAGCATAATACACATAGAGTAATCGAAGTTTGTTATATTCATCTAAACTCAACTCTTTACCTAGAATGTAATTTCTTTTCAAAGAATGAAAATAAATTAAACCTTGTGCAGATAAAACGTAATCAAATAATTTCGGATAGTCATCAATTTCTATAGGATATAGAGGATTTTTTTCATGCCGCATCTAATTAGAAATAAAGTTAATCATTGAATAATTTTTGTTTTTATATAATATGTTGGGTTTTTTAGAATCTTCATTGCTACCAAATTCAATATAATTGTAAATCCATTTTTCACAACATGAACACATCAAATTATAATAAAAGAAAACAGATGTATCCACCCAGTCACATAGACATGGAATTTATATCAGAATAATTTACAATATTGTATAATGGCAAGAGGTAGATCAAGATATTGGAAAATTACGTCAGATGAAATGGTTACCTATTCCTATGATGAAAGTAAATTACTAAATTGGGAAGTTAAATGTATCAGAGAGCCAGAAGATGAGGCTCATTTTATCGGTGTTTTTATGTATAGACATGGAACAGCATATGACTATGAATCAATAAAAGGAATATGTTATTTTTACAACAACATTGATAGAAAAGAATTACCAGCGATTACCAGTTTTCTTCAAGGAAAATACAATGGCAAAAGTATGGAAAAAGGAGACAGAATCATTCTCAAAGACTCAAAAGAAATTTTCTCTGCAAAAGATATTGGTACTTTGGCACAAGAAATGGAAGCAAAATTTAACACTAAAGCCACAATTTCTTTAGAATTTGAGAACTTGACTCCGGAACAACTCAAAGATGCAGGTCTTCCAGAAGCAAAATTGTTGCCAATTCCCACATAATTGATATAGTTTAAAACGCAATGATATCAAATGTCCGAATTGGATGGTATTAATAAACATCTAGAAGAACTAAGAAAAAGATTACTTAGAATCGTATTAGTCGTTGGAGTAATTTCTGTACTTCTTTTAACATTGCATGCGGAGCCAATCCAATTAGGCCAATTTACTTTGTACTATCCGACACTAGAACCACTCCACAATATTGCAGCACAGATTACAAATCACATGAGAATTAATTTAGTTCCAGAAGGAGTGCAATTAATTCAAACAGCGCCAGGACAAGCATTCTTTGCTCAAATGTACGTTGCAGCCCTTGTAGGTATTGTAGTTGGGATGCCAGTTATCATTAAAGAGCTAGTGGGGTTCATCAAACCAGCATTAAAAGAAAATGAAATCCATGTCAGTAGAAGTATTTCACTTCCAGCATTAGGATTATTTATTGCAGGTTGTGTCTTTTCGTATAATTTTGTAATTCCATACATGTTAGAATTTCTGTACAGATATGGGGAAGGAGCCGGACTGGTCACTTTTCTAAACGTCATGGAGTTTGTAACTTTCGTATTACAATTTTTGTTAGCGTTTGGTTTTTCATTTCAACTTCCACTTGTAATGTATGCAGTATCAGCATCAGGAATGGTAGATGCTGATTTTTGGAGAAAAAATATCAGATATGCTATTGTAATTATAGTAATCTTTGGTGCCATAATTACACCAGATGGGACAGGAGTCACAATGGCGTTTGTTGCAGGACCAATGATTGCATTATATGCAGCAGGCATGGTATTCATCGAGCGTAAAGAACGCAAAAAGTTGAACACTTAAATCTGAAATCAAAGCAGTGGGAATGTAATGCTTGGAAGTACTGAAATCATCATATTAGTTGTAGTAATTGGTGTGTTAATTTTTGGTGCAAAAAAAATTCCAGAACTTGCAAAGACATTTGGTAAAGCCAAAGGGGAATTTGAGAAAGGAAAAATTGAGGCAGATAAAGATCTTAAAGAATTCAAGGAAGAAATAGGTAGCGTCTCAAAAGATAAAGAAGTCAAATCAGATTAATTTTCAACAATTTTTGCAAAATCATCTAAGATTTTACCATAATCTTGTTCAAACGTGTTTTTTCCAAACATACTAGAAATTTTCATTTTCCCTTTAAATTTTAAATCAACATCAACTAGAATTTTTGTTTTATTCTTTAGTTCAATGAATTCTTGCCTGATGTGACTACCTTTTACATCACCTCCAATTACAAAAATATCATGTAAAATGGGTTTTTTAGAAACATGTTTTGCCATAATAAGTAGTTCAAGTTCTCCAAAATTCAGATGTTCTTCTACAACAGAAACATCACCACGAACTGAACGAATTCTAACAGATGGAAAATGTTGAGGGATTAATTGTTGATAGTTTTCAAAATTAGAAAAAACCTCAAAAACAGATTCTCTTTGTGCGTTAACTATTTTTTCTAAAGAAAACTTTGGCAAAGGTGATTTAGAAACTTCCCCATCGAGGGTATAAATCGTGCTCTATATCAAACTGGTCCAAACATTTTCCAACACCGTGATTAACAATATCATCAATAGATTTGGGTTGAGTATAGAATTCTGTAACAGGCGGTAAAATCACAATTCCCAGTCTAGATAGTTTTAACATATTTTCTAAATGAATTGCAGAAAGCGGAGTTTCTCTAACCATTAAAATTAATTTTCTAGATTCTTTTATGGTAACACCTGCAGCTCTTGCAACAAGAGTGTCATCATAACCACTTGCAATTGCAGCCAATGTCTTCATACTACAAGGGGCGATAATCATACCATCAATTCTATGAGTTCCACTAGAAACACTAGATGCCATATTTTTTTCATCTGAAATATTAGTTGCAAGAGATTTTACATAATCAGGAGTGAATTGGGTTTCCATAGAAATACATTTTTCACCCCATTCAGACATTATCAAATGAGTTTCAATGTTTAATTTTTTCAGGGTCTCAAGCATTCGAATTCCATAAATCACTCCAGTGCTACCGGTAATTCCAATTACTAGTTTCATCACATACTCTTTGAAATCACAGTATTTTATCCTGACTAAATAAAAATATACAAATTTTAGATTGTCTAACACAATAAATAATATTTTAAAATAAAATAGTCTTAGCCTCTAATCGAAAATTTTAACTATAAATTTCCCACAATACAGACATTTTATTGTTGAACCAACATCCATCGTAGGAATTGACATATCACATTTCTTGCAGTTCCATGTCGATATTTATCCATAATATGTGAACCATAGATATGTAATTGTCTGTAAAAGAAGAGATATTTGCTTGTCAGATGACACCACTTATGAAAATCGTGAGAAGGGGGCATGCATGACAAAAAAAATAAAGAGATTAAAGTAAAAAATATCTGGACTCACATCCAATATTAGTATTAATCAGCTAGGCATTGATGAACATTGCAGGATAATTCAAGCCAATTCAACTTCTTTTTCTGTTCGGTGTCTAATTGTTCGTAGAAATAAACAATATCACAACTTTCAATATCCTTACCCCATTGCATTTGCTGATAGATTCCTTTTGCTTTATTATCGAATTTATCAGATGATATTACATCTATCTTATCAAAAATTACATCAAGTTCATCAGGTATTCCACACATCAATTTATGAGAATCATCAATTTCACCAAGGGATTTCCTTTGCGCCTCATCATTTGCATATTTGAGCAACGGGGGTAAAGCAATAGACAAAATTACAATCACAAAAATTATTGCTAAAATTAATCCGACTACCAATCCCCAATTAATCACAATCCAAAAAAATGAGTTTAACTATATAAAATTGAATTATCTAATGGCATGATTAAGTCAAAAAAACACAATCCCTAAGAGATGAGATATAGTTTGACACAGAATCTCACATGTCAATTTTAACATATAGTAGATTCAACTAGATTCGAATCTTATGACTGATCAGGTTTCTACAAAAATCAGGGTCCTAACTAAGATCGACTCAAAAGTCAAGTGATTGTTAAAAATTATCATTTCAATTCAAAACAGATCCATGAAAAGTTATGTAAAAGGACTATCCCTCACGGGTTTCAACACCATTTAATTCAAAAATTTTTGAGGTAATATGTGATAAGTGCAGAGATTAAACTGAGTCATATGCGTTGTTTGTTCCAAACCCAATGCTACATCTATGAAGATTAAATATATGATTCATCCGTACTGATCAAAAACTTTGTCAATCCTATTTGATTTCCACAAAAGCATAATCCGTACCTGAATGGAATTAGGCCTTGCCCATATCTTGGACAATTCTTGTAATTGTTGTTGTTGTTGTTGGATGCGTTGTTTGTACAGTTTATTACTTCTTCATCTAGAAGGCCAAGATGATCAAGAATAATATCCCCTCTATTATGTCCATTCATGATATTATTATGAAATTTTGATATTTAGCCTGCCTGTTAACTTTGTTAACAATGTTATTACAAGTCATATAAGGCATGAATTATTATATTAATCATGAAACAAACAAAAAAAGAAAACTTTAACAGAGAAACTAGAATGATGGGTAACCAAGACACACTACAGAACTAGATTTTTTTATTATTTTTCCATTTTAAAATATTATTGAAATATTTTCATTTTACTACAACACTTTACAATAATTTCTTTTTTCATTCATTGGGTCTTTGACTCTCATCCTCCAAGTCTGTCTATCCAGTGTGTGTCAGACCCATAGCACATCCAATGAGATTTGAACATGCTTAGATAGTCCAAGGTAATGCAGTTAACAAAACAATTTGGAGACATTTGTTGTAAATGAAATTTAGAATGAACATCACAGTGATAGAAAGAATCCTTGTATGATTATACGTAGTTAGACTTTAGGATCTTCGTAAAGATAGCAAGATTCATCAAATGTTTGCTTCTCTTTACTGTGCTTTTCCAGTTGCGTCATTCCTTCACATCGATATTCTGTTACGACTTTACCATGTTTTGGACATTGAATTACCCAGGACATTTTTCTCTGATTGTTATACGTGATAAATGAATATAAGTAATTCTACATATTTACTTAATTATTATACAGTTTTTTTATAAAGAATTAAATAAATTTAAGTATATTTAGATTATATCTTATTTATTTCAGGTATGGAAAATTGAAATTATTGATTTCATGTTTGTTTTTTGAAAATATATCCGCCCCTAGTTAAGGAGTGTTTCTTTTACTCCCATCAGGGCTGTTTCTCGACTAAAATCGTCGATTTGTTCTCTATGTATTATTTCTTGTTTCATTATTATCAGTACATCGATCTACGTATTAAAGCTAATCTATATAGATTAAAAAAATAAGCATATTTTTGATTTGCGTCTTTGGCGATTAATAATAGCAATCTAACTACGGACTAATTGATCTGATTTGATCTTCCAAAACCATACATCCAAAGATATTGCATGTAAAAGAACTCCACACATCCTTACAAGATTGGCAACACTCCTACCCATACAATGATAACTAGAAATTTTATGTGTCATCATTTTTTGTATCTTCTAACTCTTTTCTAATTTTTCGTCGCTTATACCATAATGAAATGCCGCCAGCAACCATTGCAGTTATGAGAATTACCCCCATCATTTGAAGTTCAAAAGAATACAGCACGGCAAAAATTAGATTCCAATCAAAAAAAATCTATGTATTGTCATCGATCTGAGAAATTAAAAATTACCTATATTAGATCCCAATATCTAGGCATAATATGATTAAGGCTTCTGAGATCAAGAAAATTGTAGGGGACTATACTGATGTCAAAATAGGTGTTCTTGGCAGTCACTCAGCATTAGAAATTATGGATGGTGCAAAAGATGAAGATTTTCAAACTAGAGTTTTTTGTCAAAAAGGACGAGAAGGGCCTTACCAACGATTCGGAAGA
>JAOUAY010000082.1 GCA_029860565.1 Candidatus Nitrosopumilus sp. | reverse complement strand
AATTGAACTTTCTATTCGTGCAATGCATGGAGATAAACCTGATGAAATGGAAGTACAAAGTTTGATGGAGCTTGCAAATCAAACCATGAGCAAATTTCCATTTGTTTTACCAAAAAATTTGGCTCTGTACATGAGAATGGCATCAATAATTGAGGGAATCTACAAAACGCACAATGTTGATTTCAAATTTGTCAAAGTTTTAAAAAATATTTTAGAGGAAGAAGATTTGATTCTGGGGGCTTATGTTAAGGAGCTAAAGATTTCTTTTGATAGTTTCTCAAAATCAATTGACACTGCACTAAGGATTGGACCTGAAATGGAAAAACTCATGGGCGAATTCCAGTTTCACATGAAAAAAAGAAAGCCAGTGGTTTTAATCGGAGGAAGTATCTTTGCCTCTGCAATCTTTGTAGGCTCTGCAATCTTGTTTCAATCCAGTGAATCTGTTGGTTTGGCTGGAATGATTGGTTCTGGAATTATTATGGGAATCTCTGTATTGTTTAGAAGATACTAGTTGTTTATTCTATTGAGATATCTTTACCCTTTTTTATTATGGGAATAATTAGTGTAAGAATACCGTTTTCATATTTTGCAGATTCGATTTTTTCCTCTCCTTGTTTGATGTCAACTGGAAGTCGAATTTTTTTGTCAATCACGTTTGGTCTTTGGTTTGAAATTAATGTCTCTGATTTTTTTTCATCTATAGTTTTTTGAGCCTTAATAGAAAGTATGTCTCCGCATAGAGTCAATTTTATGTCATCTTTTGCAAATCCTGGAATGTCAATTACTATTTTGAGATTCTTTTCATTTAGATACATGTCAATTGGCGGTAAAACAAACTCATAGAACTCTCTTGATTTGTTTCCTATCTCTTTGATTACTTCTTTAACAAGTCCCATTTTGTGTTGTCTGGTCCATTTTTAGTTATAAATCTTGACAGGATTTTGCCAAACTTGTTTAGCACATTAAAATTTTGATTTATTTTTTGAATGAATGTACTGTTTTAATGAATATGCCTTAGAATCTAAGTCGCCTTTGAAAAAGTGCAAACAAGTCTTCTACAGAGTAAAAACAACATCTCTTTTTTTGTGGCTAAGAATACAATATTTCCCATGAAAGGTATGTCTAAATAATATGGTTCAAATTTGAACAGGAGCATAACATACATGGGGATATAGTTAGAGGCAAAGATTTTGCACTAATTTATGAACAATGATTTGATTATTGGAAGTGTAAACGAGTTTATCGATAAAGAGTAAAAATAGAATCCCCCAAAACAGGCGTGGATTTGTGCTATGTTGAATGATGTCTAGGTAATTACGTAGATTATGATTTGTTGGAAAATAGTTTTACATTTGATATTGTTCTAAATATTGATGCAAATTAGAATATCCTATACAGTGCCCAACTCAGAATATAAAAGAACAATAGAAGATTTGTTTAACACATCTTTAACTGATCAAGAAGCAGGTGGATTCATCTACAACAAAGAATGTACGGTAGACAAAGGAATTGTCTTCTCAGATCCTCGTAGAACAATTAAAGAAGCTATTGATGTACCACAAACAATTACATTTCTATTGGGCATAGGAACTGGTATTGGAATTGGCGTAACATCTAATGTTGTTTCCTCTATTTTAATTTCAAAATTAAAAAATTGTTCATGGTTAAAAATTGGAGATCAAACTCCTAAACTTACCTTAGATGACATCAGAAAGGTCATACAAGAAGAATTAGAAAAACAAAAAAATAATTCAGATTGACACTAAAAGCAAAACAAAACCATTACAATGTAAAACTACTTTCAGGTTACGGAATTTCAATCAAACAAAAAGATAACCAAATTATTTTACAACACAAACCAGATCCTTTCTCAGAATCAGACAAAGAAGAATGGTCTGTCACAAACATGCCATATGAAAAAATTATTCTTTCAGGTAAGGGGTATGTATCGATTGAAGCCGTATCTCTACTAAATCAAAACAATCGTAATCTTGTCTTAACTGATACTTTTGGAAAATCTATTACTTTCATGAATGGTATGATGGATTCTCTTACAAAACATCGCAGTTTCTTTCTCTCACCAGAAGTCATATCCAAAATTCTATTTCTTAATTCTACATTATCATTTCTATTCAATTGCATCTTTGGAATGACAAAATCAAATTCTTCCTTTTTCTCTAAAATAAAATTAGATAATTGTTGTAAATTATCTTGAAGAATAATTTGATAAGAATAATTCTTACCGTTCTTGTAACTATATTTAGAATTAAAGTTTGAATTGATTTTCTCAATTAACTTTTTAGCGACATCTTCTCCTAATCTAGTGTGATAGTTTTCTGTAATAATGAAATCAGATTTTTTAATCTTCTTTTCTTCTAGTAGTTGAATTACAGAAACATCAATTATCCATCTAAATAACTCCTGAATATCATAGACTAACTGTGTTTTGCTTTGGTTAATCTCGTGCAAGAATCCTACAGAATAATCCAAACCAAGCATTATTTCCAATAGAAAAATGATAATTCGTCATTATTGTTTATTCCTTAATTTTTTCATGACATCTACCCACTCCCCTTCATTTTGGGCCATGGCATTCTCATAAAGAAGCTCAAAGGTCCATGATATGATCTCACTCCAAATTGCCTTTAACGACTCATCATCAGTCCACAGAACACTGGTTTTGACAGCATTCATTGCAAGGATATGATTTGCGTTGTTGGCAGGATTTTTGCCCCATTTTGCTAATACTCTATCACAGAATTCCAATATCTCCGGTTTTGTGAGACTAAGTTTGTCAGGTTCAAATTTTTCCTTTTTTGCCAGACATTGTTAACATCAGACTGAATTATAATATTTTAATCGTGCATCAGTATAGAGTAATGGATTTCCTGAATCAAGTGTTGTATCTTGTATGTAATTGGTGGTTTTGGATTTAATGCGTACCTACCATTCTCATGATTTGAGAATCATTTTGATTTTAATTTGATTAAGTTCCACGTTGGTCTGAAAAAAATTGTCATATATGATGATGATATTTTGTTACTAGTTGCCTTTAGGCTCTGTGCTAACATTATCATCATTTGTTAACAACAAGTCATCAACGTACCGCATCTTCTTCTGTGTACAATCAAAGATTTTCTTTGCAAACTGCATGATATACTAGTATCAGACTTTCACTGCTTTGATAGACTTTTAATTAATTAATTTCCCTTGTTTTGTAATTATGATAGTTGTAATTGAAGGTGGAGACCAAGCAGGAAAATTAACCCAGTCAACCTTACTGGAAAAAGCACTCAAAAAACAAAAGATCAAGACCAAGCTATTTCATTTCCCTGATTATACCACTCCGATAGGAAAAGAAATTAGAAAATATCTTGATGGAAAACGAAAATTCCCGCCCCAAGTAATTCACTGTCTGTTAGCTGCAAATAGATGGGAAAAACTAGATGAAATTTTGGCAGCCCAAGAAAAAAATTCTGTTTTAATTATGAATCGCTATTATCATTCAAATCTGATCTATGGTTTAGCAAACGGCATGAAGCAAAAATGGCTTGAGAATCTAGATGTCGGACTTCCAAAAGCTGATCTTGTAATTTTACTTGATGTGACACAAAAAGAATCATTTCACAGACAAAAAACTAACAGAGACAAATTTGAAAAGAATGAAGAATTTCTAAGAAAAATATCTAAAATCTATCGTACTACTGCAAAGAAAAAACATTGGAAAATAATTGATGCCTCAAACTCTAGGGAAAAAGTGCACGAGGAAATTCTAAGGACATTCTCAAAAAAGTTGGGCCTATGAAAAAAAACTATCTGGATATCATAGATCCAATTCATGACTTTATCCGTGTCTATGACTATGAACTCCCGATAATTGACAGTCCTCTTTTTCAAAGATTAAGACGAATAAAACAGCTTTCTGGAGCACATTTGACTTATCCCTCAGCTCAGCATAGCAGGTTTGAGCATTCTTTGGGGGTCATGCACATTGCCAGTCAGGCAGGTTTTGCATTAAATGAAAAAGGATTTCTAAATTCTGATGATGTTCAAGTTTTACGCATAGCAGGTTTGTTGCATGATGTTGGTCACGGACCATTTTCTCATCTGTTTGAAGAAGTAATTCAAGAAAAAAAAATTTCACATGAGGATTATGGCAAAAAAATAATCTTAAGTTCTGAAATTGGCGACATATTGTCAAAAACCGGATTTGATAAAAAACTAATAGCAAAAATTGCATTTGGAGAATCAAAATTTCAATATCTAAATGAAATTGTTTCAGGAGCTTTGAGTGCAGATATGATGGATTATTTACTTAGAGATGGCTATTTTACAGGAGCTGAGCATGCAAAGATAGATCATAAAAGAATAACCCAATCACTTGAAATTCATAAGAAAAAAATTGCATTGGAGCGTTCAGCATTGTATTCTTTTGAATCAATGATGCATTCTAGATATCAAATGTTCAAAGCAGTATATTTTCATAAAACTGTACGTGCTGCAGAAGTTATGCTCATACAAGCGTTAAGGTTATCTGATGATGAATTCGGGTTTACATCTTTTAATCTAAATGAATTCGTTAGACTAACAGATGAGTTTGTACTGTCATCTCTTATCTCTTCAAAATCTCCTAAACTAAAACGGGCTAGACAGTTAGCCGAAGATTATCAAAATAGAAAATTACTAAAATGTGTATTTGAAAGAATACTTACCAGCCAAACAAATCTGAAAAAAACCCGAACAGACGAACTCAGAATTGAGATTTCCAAGAAATCCAAAATTGATGAAAATGAGATTTTTGTAGACAGTTCAGCTACTCCCTCCATCCCACTTGCGCCATCAAAAAACGAATCAAAATCAATAGTCTTAATTTCTAATGATGGTGGAAAATCATCTGCAAAAGAGATGCCAATTTCAGAAATACCCGTAGTTTCAGCCATTTCTGGATTTATGAACATACTTAGAATCTATACCCATGAAAAGAACAGAAAAAAAGTTGAAATTGCCGCAAAATCTATCCTTGGTGATCTAAAATGAAAAAACTAATTGTAATCAAATTATCGGGTAAAATTTTTGGCATAGATAATGTTAAAATTTTAAAAGATTATGCCGAATTTCTAGTAAAAATTAGCAAGATTTGCCAGCCGATTATTGTTGCCGGAGGTGGTAATATTGCAAGACATTACATTTCTCATGCAAGATCCTCCGGAGCCGATGAATCTACACTTGATGAATTAGGAATTGAAATTTCAAGATTAAATGCAAAATTATTGATTTATGCCCTAAAAAACAAGGCATACTCACATCCACCAACTACTTTACAGGAAGTCAGACATGCAATAGATGATGGATTAATTGTAGTGACAGGAGGTCTGTATCCTGGTCAAAGTACCAATGGCACTGCAGCATTGATTGCAGAAAAGGTAAAAGCTGAACAATTTCTTAATGCTACTGATGTTGATGGAGTTTATGATATGGATCCAAATAAATTCAAACAGGCAAAAAAATTCAAGAGCATTGAAATGAAAAATTTGAAAAGTATGTTGGTTCATGAAGATTCTGTTGCGGGAGGCTATGATCTGATGGATATTGTTGCTCTAAAAATCATTGAGCGATCTAAAATTCAAACAACAATTCTCAAGGCTGATCCAAAAATCATTGAAAAAGCAATCAAAGGTGACAATGTTGGCACCAAAATAATCCTCCCTTCAAAATAATTATTCTGCAGTATCGTTTTGAATTGTCGGTCTTGCTTGAGACCAAATTTGAACCTCTTTTTTTGGATATTCTAAAATTCCTGAACCTCGAAGTTTTTTGTAAATCTCCAATGCTTCCTCTTTTTCCACAGCTTTGGATTGAGCCTTTGTAAAACCATCGCCATCTACAATTATTGCCACATGCCCATCTTCAGAATTAATTACAGCGGTAAATTCTTCTTCCCCCACTGGATGAAACTTTCCATCAATTTTTTTAGTTGTCAAAGTCAACATGCCAAATCCAGCTACATCAAACATCTTCATTT
>JAOUAY010000081.1 GCA_029860565.1 Candidatus Nitrosopumilus sp. | reverse complement strand
TCAAAACATGTTGCAACCGCATTACTGGCAATCAATAAGAAATTTCCAGAAATTAATTCTGCAATAAATTTAAAGTATCAAAAGAGAACAATATCAAAAATTGAAAAATCTAAATTATTAATTTACAATTATGATAGAATTCATGAACCCAAAAATGTAAAAATTAATGGTTCAACCATAGAATGGGGAATCAAAAAAGTAATCAAAGATCTGAAAATACCGCCAGACGTAGTTTTTCATAAAGGTGATTTTGGAAAAGAACCAATGATCATAGTTTTTGGTGATACACCCAAAACTATTTTAAAAAAATTATCAAAAATTTTATAATATACTTCAACACCAAACAAAAAAATATATGAATAACATATTGAATGATTAGATAAGATCTGAAAATAAAAATGAGTGAGCCAATTATCAGAGAATTAAAAAAAGAAGACATATGGAATGGATTTCTCAAATCACTGGATTCATTAAAACTAGCCAGTGATATTGACAAAACTAAAGCAGCAGAGGTTTTTGAGAAAATTAATTCAAATCCAGATTACATTATAGCAGTTGCAGAAATAGAAGGAAAAATAGTAGGGTCCACCACACTGCTCATCGAATCTAAGTTTATTCATCATGGAGGATTAGTGGGACATATTGAAGACGTATCAGTAGACAAGGAATTTCAAGGTAAAAAAATTGGTGAAAAAATTATGAAATATCTCCTTGAAGTTTCAAAGAATAGAGGTTGTTACAAGACAATCTTAAATTGTACAGATGATGTAAAACGATTCTATGAGAAATTGGGTTTCAAACAAGTAGCAAGTGAATTGAGACTAGATAATATTTAGAAATATTCTTTTTTAGGGCGCTTCTTTTTCTGTTTAGTCAAATAAGCTCCAACACAAATTACAGGAACAGATAACACCATAAATAAAATTGGCGTATTTGAAACTATATCTGTAAGATGAACATCATTAATTTTATCCAGCATAGAAAAAGAAACATACATTCCAATAAACAAAGATATTCCACCAATCACAATTATACTACCAATGGATTTTGAACCATATTGTTTTGACATGATAAATGCAATTGCAGCTAAAACTCCGGCAGGTGCAACTCCAATTGAAATAAATTGAAATATTTTTGCATCTGCATCAAATACTAAACCAAATTCAAAGTCTTCAGTAGGCATCATCATAAAATTATAAATTGAGATCATTTCACCAGCAAACATTACAAATAAAGCAACACTAGTTATTGCAAGCCATTTCTCAATTGCCATTATTTTTACAGCTTTTAGTTGATAAATAAACCATTCAGAAAATTATATGATTCCAACTAAATTAGCTAATTCTTTTCTAGAAGCTGCTCCAAGTGTCTTAGCTGATTGTTCAGGAGATATATCGTTTAAGAAAATGCCATATCCACGTTCTAATCCCGACCAAGATTTAGTAATTGGGTAAACTTCAATATGCCAATGAATTTGTCTACTATTCTTCTTTTCAGGAGAAAGATGAAAAACCAAATTATATGAAACATTCTTGATAGTTTTTGATAAACCACCTAATGTGGCCCTTAAAATCAATGACAGGTCATTAATTTCTTTTTGAGTGATTTTTGAAAAACGTGTAGCATGTTTTTTTGGAGAAATCCAAAATTCATATGGATATGAAGGAGCCCATGGACAGTATGCGATAAACCCTTCAGTTTGAAGAACTTGCCTAGGACCACCAATTTCCTCATTAATAGTCTGACACACTGGACAAACACCTTTTTCATTTAAAATTTTGTGAGATGATTCAGATTCAGATTCAATAACTGGAGGAATTGTAGAAAATGTCAAAATATGAAGATGCGGATGAGGATTAACATTACCAGCCAATCCACCATGATCGGCATAAATTGAAACATAAGTTACGCCTTTTTGAGTGTAAAGCCATCGTAATCTATCCTGAACAACAACTAAAACATTTGACCATTGTTCAGTATCAATTGTTGCAAAAGTGTCTTTTTCATTAGGAGACGCAACTACAATGTAATGATATCCGTATGCAGGTTCACTGTAGAATGGTTTATCACTGTAAGAATTTTCCGTATTTATTGAAACAATAGGATTCTTACTTTCAAAAACTCTTATAGCCCAATCTTTCACAAAGGCTTCTCCTTCATTATCTTGGAGACGTTGTAACATGCCATCTTTTGCAACAAGTGACAAAACCGAAGGATTTGTCATAGATTCATTGCCAGGTGCATAGGGAGATTTTTTTGGATCAATAATTTTATCATCTGTTTTTAAGACAATCATAAAACGCTCAGAAACGTTATCTTTGCGCATATCACCCATAATGGTTAATGAAACTAAATGTCTGTTAAAATGTTTCCTAAAATCAATTAAAAATTAGAATTTACATATTTGTTTGAACAAATTTTTTCAAAGAAAATTATGTTTTATACAAAAACATAAGATATTGATAAATTTAAAAAATAAATTGATTCAATATTTTATTTTGATCGCAAGTTTTGCTGTAAGATTTAAAGGAGAGCATTGGATGCCGATTAAACAGGGAAGTTTTGAATAATTCAGATATTCACATAATCTATGTTCTTTTGGACGGAGTAGGAGATCTTCCACATCCAGATTTAGATGGAAAGACACCGCTAGAGGCTGCAAATACACCAACTTTAGATAAAATTGCCAGCAATGGTGTAATAGGAGAAGTAATTTCTGTTGGAAAAGGCATAGCGCCAGAATCAGACATTGCAGTTTTCAATATGTTAGGATACAAATTCAACCATGCAGAATACGCAGGTAGAGGCGTTATTGAAGCAATAGGAATAGGTATTGATTTCAAAGACGGAGATTTAGCATTAAGAGGTAATTTTTCAACATTAAACGAAGAAGGTGTGATTATTGATAGGAGGGCAGGTAGACAGATTGAAAAAGAAGATGCTGATGGAATTGCAAGAGAAATTGAAACAAAAATAAAATTCTCAAATCCAAATACATCAGTAATAGTTTCACCAACAATAGGCCATAGAGTTACAATAAGAATTAGAACAGACTCTCAAAAACTATCATCAAAGATTACCAATACAGACCCAGCATACAGCAATATTGGCGGCATGGGAGTAGCAAAAGCTGTGGGCGATTTTTTAAAAATTGAAAAATGTTTACCTGCCGAAGATACAAATGATTCTAAATTTACAGCTAATCTAGTAAATGAATTCTCAGAACAAGCAATAAAAATTATGAAAGAGAGTGTCATTAACAAAAAACGAAAAGAACAAAATAAAAAACAGCTTAGTTGTATTTTACTCAGAGATGCAGGAAACAAATATCCAGATGTGCCTCCAATTAATGAAAAACATGCTATGCAATTTTCATGCATAGTAGACATGCCAGTAGAACTTGGAATTTCAGAAGTTCTCAAGATGAAAGCGTTTGAAGCTGGAGGATTAACAGATTATGAAGAAAAAGCAAGAGTTGCTGCAAAGGCAATGGAAACTCAAAATTCTATTTATGTTCACCTTAAGGGACCAGATGAATTTGGTCATGATGGAGACGCCATAGGTAAAATGAAAAATATTGAGGAAATTGATCAAAGATTCTTTAAAACTCTAATTGAAAATATAGATTCTAGCAAAGTGGCAATTGTAATTTCTGCTGATCATTCAACGCCTTGTATTAACAAAGGCCATAGTGATGATCCCGTTCCAGTTGTGGTTTCAGGTAATTTTATTAAAAATGATGGAACTACACGAATGACTGAAGAACAAGCAAAGAAAGGCAGTATTGGTTTGCTCCAAGGTGCAGAAGTGGTTTCAAAATCTATAGAGATAATTAAATCTCAAATCTAGTTAATTTTTTTGCTTGTTGCATTTCAATTGCTTTCTTTCTTATTCTATCAACATCAATTGAATGATACATAGAAGGTGAAGTACCTAATTTCTCTAATGCCCTGCTTAACATCCCAATACCAATATTTTCTTCATTTTCTTGTTCATGAGCAAACGCAACTGCTACTAGAATAATTCCTTGAACAAGTTCTTTTTCCCGTCCATAGCATTGATTCCAGACGCCTTCAAATGCCTCATGACATTCCCAAAATCTTTCATCATTATAGAAAAATATTCCATCAGTAATTCCTTTCTCTTTTTCAATATGCTCCTCAAAAACATGTCTTATGTTATCAATTCCTCCAATAGGAGATAATTTTTCAACCAGTGCATCTAAATCTTCTTTTTCTGCAGCTACGTCAAATTCAATAAATTTAGTGGCAACTCTTGCAAGTCTAACTGAAACATTCTTCATGTCAGATGCCAGATCTCTTGCTTTATGGGCAAGTTCTCTACAATTCTGAGGTAAATATTTCTCATTTTTAAAATGGAGTAAATATCGTTCCATGAGATAGTTTAGAAGGAATTTCTTAAATTTCTTCTGGAATTGCAATCAAGGTTTATATGAAATATCCAGAGATTTTTGATACATGTCCATAATAGAGACAATTACAGACGTCGACAACACCTTTCTGTCTAGAAGAGAGTTAACTTGTAATTTTACAGGATTAGGAGGCAAGCTAAAAAGCCTTGAAGCTGTAGACATGGTTACAAAAGAGTTGAAACTAGATGATAAATTTGTAATCCCAATGAGATTAAAAACTCATGTCGGTAAATCTCTCATTACAGGAACGTTCTATGTTTATGATGATGAAGGATTGGCAAAAAAACATATCAATCCAACAATATTTTTAAGACTAGAAAAAGCTAAAGCAAAAATTGCAGAAACTGAAACAGCAATAAAAGAAGCTGCCACAGAAGAAGCACCAGTTGAAGATACACCTGTAGAAGAATCCAAAAAAGAGGAGAAATCAGAATAATGCCTGTAGAAAAAAAAGGTAAGAAAGGATCCAGTCCCAACATATCATCGTATTACAAAGTAGATGGAGACAAACAATCAAGAACCAAAAAAATTTGCTCCAGATGTGGAAAAGGTACATTCATGGCAACACACAAAGATAGACACACATGTGGAAAATGTGGACTAACAGAATTTAACCAGTAAGTTTCTGCAGACATTAATTGTATGCATTAATCAATATAAAGTACAAATTAAGTATGAATAAAGATTATACAAAATTTGAAAATATACAATACATTCCTAAAATTTTGTGTAATCTACCTAAAAATTATGAATAAATGAGAAATATCAAAAAAAGGTAGATCCTAAAAATTAAGTAATTATACAAACACTGGAAAAAATGCATAATATCACTTAAGAGGACACAAACTTGATGCACCATTTAAACAAGGTTCCAATTTGAAATTTTTAATAAAGTCTTTTCTTATGAATTTTAGAACTTTTTTCTTCAAGTTGCTCCATTTTAGAAATAAACGCTGGATCAAGTTTTATTTTAGAAAGAGATTCTGCGGATAATTTCACTGTATTTGTATCTAAAGATATGTTTGATTTTGGGAGATTTCTATCAGCCCAAAATTTCATAACTTTATCTTCAAGTTTAAAATCACGAAAACCTGCAGGAAATTTCTTTGTGATATGATTTAGTAATGTTCTATCTTTCAATACTACACGAGGTTCAAATAATCTAGTTTCGTCGCTGTAAACATTTTCAAATAAATTTCCTGAAATTTCATCTGATAATAGCTCCATTTTAGATATTTTTCTCATCAAATCCAAAAAATGTAAAAATTCATGAGCTAAAATTGCATGAACTGTACCCTTTAGACCATAAGCTATTAGCGGAGCAGATATTTGAATTACTACCTGAAATTTTTCATCAAATAGAATAGGAATAGTTCTGGCAAATAAAATTCCAAATTCATATGAATTAGGATTAGGAGATGACAAAACAAGTGAGGGCTCGACATAAGCTATTGGATATTTAATTCCAGATGCTTTTTCAATTCGATTTATTCCTGCAATAGTAATTGGGAATCGTTTCATTGTTAATTCAAAAACATCATCAGGAATTATTCCTTTAGAATGTGCTTCTTTGAAACGAACTAACGGATCCAATA
>JAOUAY010000080.1 GCA_029860565.1 Candidatus Nitrosopumilus sp. | reverse complement strand
CATCTCAAGTAATAAAAGATGACATCCCAGTAGAGTACAGAGAGAATCCAAAAGTTCTATCCGTTTTAGCATCGCACAGCCCACAAGATATTAAGAAAAGAGAAGAGGCTTCGGAAAAATCAAGAAAACAATTATACAAAAAACTTACTGATGGAGACATTAACAGTAGCGTTCAAATTTATGATGATTACATTAAGATTTTTAATTCTGCAGACTTTTTTGACAAAATTCTAAAACCCGTAATGCATCAGATAGGAGATGAATGGGCCAACAACAAAATTAGCATAGCGACTGAACATGTTGCAAGCAATGTTGCCCAAACGCTTGTAAAAATCATCATGGATAAAGGAACTACTTCGGGTAACAAAAAGAAGATTCTTCTATGCGTACCAGTTGGAGAAGAACATCATTTAGGATGCGATGTTATTGAGACATTTCTCACAAGCAAGGGATACAAAGTTTTCAACATGGGAACATCCATTCCATCAGAATCCGTATTACATTTCATTGAGCATAACAAACCAGATTTAGTAATGGTATCAATCACCTTAGAAGACAATCTCAAAGCAGGACAAAGATTAATCAAAAAGATAAAAGACAATTTCAAAGTGCCAATTGTTGTTGGCGGCTATGCATTAGAGCAAGAAAAAATACCAAAATTTGATGCAGAGGTTTTTGCAAATTCAACTCTAAATGATCTGCCGAAATTAATCCGGACATCTATCACTTAGAATGCTTTAAGAAATTCTCTATTTTTGGATAACAGAGAATTGAACTATGGGCAGCAGAATCAGTCCCTATTCCGTAACTTATAGTTGAATCACCCACAAAATAAAGCCCCTTTACTTGAGATATCTCATGAGGCATCTTTGATTTCCATACCAACCCTGGTTCCTTTACTACTGATTCTACTAATTTCCATGCCATGGGCCTGTCCCAAAGTAATGATTTTTTAAACTCGGGATATATCGAAGTTAATTCATCTTTCATTTTTTCTACAATCTCTTTAATCATTTTTGGATTCTCAGCTACTGAAGGGTGAACAGGAGTTCCTGCAATCATCAAATGCTCTCCTGAGGGACATACTGATGGGGTGATATTTGAAATAAAGAAAAACCCTTTGGTGGTAAAATCACCTACAGGAAAAACTATTTGTCTAGAGTCAATTTTTTTATTCAAGGCAAAATGAACTTCAACTACTGCAGTAGTCTTGTCTAATTTATTTACTTTATCAACAAAATTTTGATCAAACACATTATCCTCAAACAGTTGATTGATTCCCTGATATGCAGGCAATGATATTACAACGCACTCTGAAGGATGAAACATTCCATCTTTTGTAATTATTCCTTGAACTTTGGAATCCTTCACAACAATTTTTTTAATTGGTGAGTTTAGGTGAATTTTTCCATTGTTTGCGATAACATAATCCCCCAAAACCCGAGATATTGCATCATATCCCCCATCATCAGGATATGCAAATTCACTTGTTCCACCTTTGAAAGGATTTGCACGAATCATGGTTCGTGCAAACTCACCCAATGAAATATGATCAGCAGTATCTGCAAATGCAAGCATACAGACGGCTTCAAAGAATGCATTTGTGCTAGGATCAAGCTTTTTTGTAATTTCAGTTAAAGAAAGATTGTCCCATTCCTCAGTTTTTTTCATTGTTGTAAATGCCATTGGAAGCAATACTTTGAGGAGTTTGATTCGGCTGGAAAACGGAATCAACGAAAGTTGAAGCAAGTCCCCTATCCCTTTCGGATATTTGTGAAATCCGGCATCAGAATAAAATGCAATTTTATCTACTTTGGCAAGATTTAGTTTTGACTCAATTCCTAATGTTTTCAGCACTTCAAAAATTGCTGATTTTTTGTAAAATGGCATTATATGGAATCCATTATCCAGAATATGATTTCTAAAGGTAGTAGATGCAGTTCGGCCGCCTACTTTGCCCATTTTCTCAAAAACTTCAACAGAATGACCACTTTTGACAAGTAATGAGGCAGTAGTCAGTCCTCCCACTCCAGCACCAATCACATAGACTCGGTTATCCATAAAGTTTAGAATCAAAATTTGTATTTATAATCGGGCTAACTTTTTAATCTAGTGCTAATTTTATGGATCATTTGAATCTAAAACAAATTTTTCAGCAGAATTAAGAAATTCATCCATCACTCTCGTCATTTGTCTTTTTATTAAAAATCCAAATGGTAAAAATAATTTTGAAACACCATTTAATTTAATGCAAACATCAATAGTTACATTTGTCCCATCAGATGCTTCATCGTAGGATTCAACAAAAGATGTTCCTCGTATTGGACCAGATAGTATATGAACTTCATGTATTTTGGGATGGACAATCACGTGTTTTGTTTTTACATCTAAAAAACCACCTAAAAAATGAATTTTTTCATCTACAAATATTTCATTTCCAATTGATTTTTTTATGATTATGGATTTAAAATATTTTGGCAAAAGACTGGGAAAATTTTCAACATCTATACTAATTGAATAGAGTTTGTCCCTAATTATTCTGGAATTTTTCTTTAAAGTAAAACGTATCATGCTAAAACACTCTCTAGAAGAACTTTATACAACAATTTTGTTGATGAGTATTTTCGTATATAAAAAAATTGCAACATCATCAATGGTGCTAACTTTAAATTATTTTTACTTGTGAGATATAAAAAATTAAACTTGACATGTGGATGTAATTAGCACTAGATAGATTTTTTTTCCCACCTTAAATAATTTATTTTCTTAATTTAGTTATGCCAATAGAATTAAATTTAAAAAAAACTTTAGGAAAAAATATTTTTATCAAGGATCTAAAAAACTTTCTTGGATACAATCCACGTATTGCTGATGTACTAGAGATTTCTATTTCATGTAAAAATTGTACATCTATGTTGCAAGGAGAAGAGTAAATTGAATGATTTGATTCATCTCAGAAATTGTAAAAAAATTGTACTGATAACTGATCTGGTAACTGGAGAAATTGCCTGTAGCTACTGTGGTGCAGTTGTTTCAGAAAAATCACTAGATGCTAGCAATGAATCTTCAAGTATTACTGGTGAGGAATATCTAAAAAATTCAAGAACGGGGCAAAAAATATCACTAAAAATGGCAGACATGGGACTATCCACAATCATAGAATCCAAAGATAGAGATTCAACTGGAAGATCTCTTTCTGCTGAAAATAAGAGAATGTTTTATCGCCTGAGAATGTGGGATAGAAACAGTAGATCTGCTAACACTAAGCAATCATACATCAAGGCATTTACATTATTGGATGGCATAAGAGCAAAGTTAGGACTTTCAGATGCGGTGGTGGAGGAGACTGCCTATCTGTTTCGAAAGATAACATTAAAAAAAAATCTCGCAGGCAGATCAACCGCGGGAATGCTATGCGCCACAGCATACATTGCATGCAGGTTAACTAACACTCCAAGAACCATTCAGGACGTAGCTAATGCAGGAAACATAAAAAGAAAACAACTTCAAAGCATCTACAGATTCATCTTAAAAGAACTTGAGATACACCCTGAATCATACAACCCAATTGAATTCGTAGCAAGAATTGCAAATGCAACAAATGCATCAGAAAAGACGAAACGCGATGCAACAAAGATTTTGCAATGTGGGCAAAAAAGAGGAATGAATACTAGCAAGAATCCAATGGGAATGGCAGCGGCAGCTGTTTACCTTTCATCGTTAAAAAACAAAGAAAAAATTTCACAGATTAACATTTCCAAAGTTTCTGGAATCAGCGCAGTAACTATTCGTGACCGAGCAAAGGAGATCAAAAAAAGTTTAGGGGGTATAGTATAATGGGAAGAACATGTAAAGGGATATGTATTAGATACAAAGCAGAACCTGTCCCAAACAGCATAAGATATGAAATTGGACAGAAACATTGCACATTTTGTGGTTTATTCTTAAAGGTAGATGAGACAAGATGTATGTGCTGCAAGGCAGTATTGAGAACAAAATCAAGAGGAAAGAAAAAAAATCAAGAGGATTCTTTTGAAATAAATTCAACTGAAAGTAGAAATTTAAAAAATCCTTTCAGTTATTATTGAGAAAGACATAGATTTGTTTTTGAATTTTGATTTAATTATATTGATGGCAATCTCAAAAAAATATAGGTAAAATTTGAAAAATCATAATATTAATTGAGATTTATAGATTGAGAATTTAGAATTACAGTAATTGTAATCTGTTTATTATTTGAATGGCTTGTTGGAATTATTTCTTTGGTAGGTGGATCAAAGAAAAATCTAAAAATTGGCACTAGGAAATAATAATGACCTCGGTTAAAAGCAACTCCGGGTC
The DNA here is from genome assembly GCA_029860565.1 of Candidatus Nitrosopumilus sp. GTDB lineage: Archaea > Thermoproteota > Nitrososphaeria > Nitrososphaerales > Nitrosopumilaceae > Nitrosopumilus. The sequence continues at coordinate 1,704 of JAOUAY010000080.1, read as the reverse complement.
AATTCCAGTATGAAAATATTTTTCAGAGAGTTATAATTGCGAGGTATATTTGAATCGCTCATTGTATTTGGGGTAATGACTGGACTACTTTTACCGGCAAGACTCCTTTTTGTAGAATATGTTTCAGATAATTGGTTTGGCTCATTAGGAATTATTTCTGCAATTTCCATTTTGATAATCATACTTGCAAGAAAGAAAAAATTGGGTTTCTTTGGTCCCATGTTTGAGCGACAAATGTACAAATTTCAAAAAGGCAAACGCGGTTTGCTAGTAATTGGAGAATCAGTATTTGTTCTTTTAATATTAGGCAGTATGATTTTTGCAATAGATCAAGGAAATTCAGTATATTCTGATCTAAAAATCCAAACAATAGCAAATTCTCCACCAACAAGTTCTGAACAAATTCTAGAACCTACAAAGGAATGGGAGGCTTCTGATTGGTTTGTGGGGTTTTTGATGGTTCCAGCAGCATTTCTAACAGCATTTCCTCAAATGAGTGCAGCTATTGCATCAATTGATCAAAGTCTGGACGGCTGGTTATTGCATTTTTACACCGTAGGTTTTGTCGAATATCTAGAATTGTTTGGCATTCTAATATTTTACAGGATTTCCTTTAGGAAAAAATTGGAATCTCCAATAATATCTACTTTATACTCAAAAGCAGCACTCTAAAACCAAAGAGATTGAATAATCTATGAAGAATTAGTTTAAAGATTCTCAATACTAGTATTTTTTACAGTTGCAACACTGTATTTTTTTCATATTGTAATTGCATCATGACTTTTCCGCACCTCTGTATTTCTAAAGTTTTTTGAGCTGCAAGTAGGACAGCCTTGATACTTTACCAGGTTATTACACATTATTCATTCTTTCAGAATAATCATAATTGAATATTTTTTGCGGAGTGATTTCAATTGCCACCTCTGTTTTAGCATTATTTCTCAAAAATTTAGATAATGTTGATTCTTTTTCTCCCAGGTACTTGTCTATCAAAAGATCTAGAACATATGCCCCTGTTTCATTTAAGATATGGACAGTTCCTTCAGCACGTATTCCTTTGTAGGGTGGTTTGTCTGCTGCTATCTCAAATCCACACATAGAATTTTTTTGAAGATACGAAACAATCTTTGCTGTTTTTTGCACAGCACAGTAAATTTTACCGTATTTACAAACATACCAAAGAGAAATAACAGCAGGCACACCATTAGATTTGACAAAACCAACTCTGATTGGAATTTTAACATCTGGGATGAATCTGTTGATTTGCTCACTATCTAATTTTTGCATTGATATCCATCCATTTTTTTAATCATAAACTTTGCGTAACAATAATCACAAGACCATTCTTGGAATTCTTTTCCACAATCATTACATTTTTGTGCTAAAATCACATCCATATCTTAATTTTAAATTTTTCATATATGAATAGTGCTTAAGATTAAGACTAGTGCCAATTAGGAAAATTTTTGTCGCAGTTAAAATACTAATTTGAAGGAAAGGAATTATGAAAAAAATTATCATCATGTTTTTTATTTTAGTAATTGTTTCAACCAGCCCGGCATATGGACACAAATTAATCAGCCACGATGACACACATAGGGACTTTGACTCTGCATTACAAATTCCTGATCATAAAATTTCATGGGCAATTTATGAGAATTTGGGCATAAATGAGGCTAAATTTTATTCATTTGATGCAAAACA
>JAOUAY010000079.1 GCA_029860565.1 Candidatus Nitrosopumilus sp. | reverse complement strand
TAAAAAATTTACTTACATATCATAACAATATGTTGAATGTTTTTGATTAATTGAATACTTCTCTTAGTGTGATTGTCTTGATTGTGATTGTTTCCAGATTTGACATCTTGTCAAAGAATTCATTTCAAATTGATACATGTAACATATTGCGCATCTGGCTAGGTTAAATAATTCATTTTAAGATTAGATGTTGAGATACTTTGTTAGTAATCACATCAGATAACAAATGAAAAAGGTCATTTGGAGGATGAAGATTAAATGAACATAAATTAATTTAATCGTAGAAGTGAAACTATGACAAACGAACCTGACTACTTTTACATGCCATGCACCAGAAACCCAAAACTGATGGATATATTTCTCAAGGTTGAAGGATATACAAAATTGATATTCTGTTCTACAACAATGGAAATTGGAGATGTTAATCACTTACACAACAAAAAATGAATTTTGTAATGAATTACGTATAATAGAATCAATGGATAGAAATTATGTCAATTATCTAAAAGGGTATGTGGTAAACATATACAAAAAAAGTACTCCGATGCATCCACAAATTCTTTTGTTATAGAAACAATCTAATTTTTTTGAAAATTAATTTCAGAGTTTAATGAATTGATTTTATTTTTTAACTGTCTGTTTTCCATTTTCAACTTATTGATTTCTTTTCTAATGAATTTATGATATTCATTGGAACAAATATTTTTTACAAGTTTTCAATGCAAAGAATTACTTTATTTTATAATCATAACAGGGCATTTGGCCATCTGACTCACTTTATTGCTTACACTGCCCAAAAGAAATTTGTTAAATCCACCTCTGCCATGAGAACCAATAACAATTAGATCTATTTTATTTGAATTTGAAAATGTAATTATCTGATTTGATGCAGATTTTGTTTCAAGAATATTTAACGAAATTGGAACATTTGCATCTGTTGCAGGCTTTTCCAATTTTGAAAGAAATTCTTTTGCAAATTCTTTTGCATCACTCATTATCCTTTTGTTTGTTCTTTTATCAATATACCACGCACCAACATCCTCTTTTTCTAAACATGTTAAGACGTTGATTTTGGCATTATTGTTTTTTGCAATATCCAGTGCGGCTCTAAATGCTTTTAGTGAATGCTTTGATCCATCTATAGGTACTAAGATTTTTGTTATTGCCATATCTTTACTTTACCACCATTACCGGACATTTTACTTTTTGTGTAACACTATTTGCAACACTACCAAGGATCATCTTATTCAGACCTGTTCTACCATGAGAACCTATCACTACCAGATCAAATTTGTGTGAGTTGACATAGTTTGTAATTGCTTTTGCTACGGATGGATCTTGCAAAATTTTTAATGAAATCTTAATGCTCTTTTTCTTTGCAGTAGATTCCAAGTTTGAAAAGGTTTTTTGGAGTGTTTTTGTATATTTTTCCAGCATTTTCTCGCTATATTTCATTGTAAATCCTATAGATGGTTGATATACTCCAGTAATGACAGTGGCTATTGTGATTTTACTTTTGTTTGACTCTGCAACATCTAAAGCGCTTTTAAAAGCCCTGTTTGAAAAGCTTGAAGAATCATACGCTACCAAAATATTTTTGAAATCCATGATGATTACAAGTTAAATGTACTTACTATTAATTCCAATCATCGTCTTTTCTTTATCAATTTACTACCATTCATAATTAGAATATTGCTAATTTTATTTTTCTAATACTGAATTTAGTATTTTTATCTTGAGATTCACATATTTTTTAAATGGAAACTATTTGACTACAAAACAGGCTTTATGGATATTATTGTTTGAAAATTTTCATTGAGTTTAAATTCATAAATATTCTGGATAATTTTGTGGAAGAAAAAACATTAGAATGCCCTGTATGTAAAAGCAACAAAGCTGAGATTGCAGGAGAGAATGTTAAATTAAGTGGAAGATTTGATGATAAGGAATTTCTAACTACTGAATTGACTGTTTTACGATGTGTGAAATGTGGATTTTACATGTTCTTTGACAAACAGGCAAAATTTACAACAAAAGATGAATCTTAAAGGATTATTTGATTAGCTCTTGACCGCTTAGTTGAATCAAATATGCTTGTATTTCTTCAGGAGTTTCAGCACCAAATAGAATCAAAATTCTATCATCTTCCATAATCTCATAGTCTCTGATATCATCTACTGGTTCTTCATTGATGAAGAATTTCAAAGTATAATCGTCATTTGTGCAAAATGATTTCCCATCTGGGAATATGAAGCATTGATCATCAAGACCAATTGATAGTGTATCGAAGAGATATCCTAGTTTTACTCCTGTTGCATGTTTATGAATTGTGGAACCGTCATTTCCTTCAAAATGAATCCAACTTGATTTGATTTGAAAAGCTGGACTGGCAAATTCAAATGTATCTCCAAAAATCTTTACCAGTATTGCTGCATGTGAATGTTCGCTGCCCAATGGACCTGCATTTTCTGGTCCTCCTGGAGCAGTTTCAGTCATATTGATAAACATGTAACCTGCATAACCTACGATAACTGCGATAAGAGCTAGAACTCCGATAGCGATTAGATTGTGCTTTCTTTTTTCAGATGAATGTTTACTGGCATAGTTATCACGTTTTGCTTCACGATTTTGCCTTTCTTTTCTGCCCATTGGATAATCGAACTCTAGAATTTACCCTAATTAACCATTCGTCAATATTATTTCAGCCTATTGGAAAATGTATAATGATCTTGTTATTGTGGATTATCATGTTATTTTTAACACTTAATTTCCGAAATAGACGTGATGTTAGATATTAGAATATTTTATGTTATTTTATCTAAAGAGTTAACTCTTGATCGATATTGTCATTGACAAGGTTCATTGTATTCTCGTTTAAATCATATGCTATGCGAGTTGCAAGGTAAGATTCATTCATGATTTTGTGTGGTTTAAGATATTATCCTCAAAAAGATGCATGCATCGTGGCCAAGAAGAAAACTAAGAATATTGGATTTACTTTTTACAGTCAATGAAATTATGCCTGCCATGAATAATTTTCATAAAATTCGATAAAAACAATAAATAAAATTACAAAGTGCTGTTTTCTATGAGTTGCATTTTTTGTGATATTTTAGATGGAACACGAGATGCTCATTTTCTTTATCAGGATGAATTTCACGTGGCGTTTTTAGACAAATATCCAATTGATGTTGGCCATAGTTTGGTAATTCCAAGAAAACATCATGAAAGAATAACCGATATGAATTCAGATGATGTTGGAAATGTGTTCTCAATAGTTCCAAAAATTGCAAAGGCAGTTTTAGATGCCACAGGTGCAGATGCATTTAGTCTTGGTCAGAATAATGGTAGAGCAGCTAAACAGATTATTCCCCACGTTCACATACATATCATTCCAAGGTACAATAGTAAAGGAACAGTGTGGACAAAACGTCAAATTTCAAGTGATGATGATCTTTTAGAACTTTCTAAAAAAATTAACAGACTTCTCACTTAGCGTGTCCTGGATTATATCTCAAAATTGCTCCGACCTTCCCAAGACTAGTAAGCATATTTCCATGTTCTGCACTTCCAGAAATAACCTCCAGCTGTGTTCCAGTTTTTGCTGCAAGAATTTCTAGATAATCTACAATATCTTGTTCGTTAACCTCTACTTCCATTGAGTTACATCCCGGACATGGATTGTTTCTGTATTCTGTTTTTTTTGGAATCACTAGCGGTCGTTCTAAAATTTCCTCCTGGAGGTGTTGACATCTTTTGCATTTTCCTTCAACTCTGTTCAAATTTGTATTGTCTGTGATGATTAGAGTTTTCACAACATTGTTTTTTAGATATTCGATGACTTCTTGCAATCCGTAGGATCCTTTTCCAGTATTGGAGTTTATTTCTCTGAATAAATCTTCGATAAGTTTTTTTTCTTCAACCATTCTAAAATCTCCTAAAATATCTGCAGATTTTGCAAATGCTTCTCGGATTCCTTCTGCTCCAGAATATGACGCGTCAATTGTATTTATGATGTTATTTTGTAATCTGTATTCTAGATAGTTACCATTAATGAAATCTTCTTTTGTAGGTCCCGGACCTGAAATTATCAATCCTTTCACTGGGTAAATATCAATAAAATATTCTCTCGTTGTCTGAGCTACTCTGTTGTAAAAATAACTCAATTCCATTTCTCTAAGTTTTTGAAATCTTTTTGCGGATTGTCCACCTTGTCTGTGTTTTCCTGCTACTCCTGAACCAGTTTGGGATAACACTTCGATTTTATCCCCATGTAGCAATCCCCACCCCGCATCTTTTGCATCTATTGCTAGAAATCCTATGAGATTGTCATCTTTTAGCATGTCTTTTAGAATATCTACATGAAAATGATCATCACATCTGTATAGATACTGGTTCAAATCTTTTGGAGGGTCTATTTCCCATATTGTAACAACTTCACTTCCTAATGGGCCTCCTTCTTCTGATGGCAGTGCCCCGCAAAACATTACCAGTCCTTTATCCGGAGTTTTTTTGTATAGTTTCAGTCTTTGAACAACCTTTCCTAAGGAATCGACAACATGTGATCTTGTAAGATCTGACTTTATGTTGTCAGCTGTTCCTTGCTCTTGTTGAAGTGAACTGATAATTTCATGCAGTTGTTTTCCTTTTGGAATGTATACTGTGATAAGCTCCGTACCTCTACCTGATTTCTTAGACAGTTCTTCAAGGGTTTTTCTAATTTTATAGAGTTTAACTGAATCTTGTTTTTCAATGTTAATTTTTCCCATTCATGATTTCTCTTTTTGTAAGGATATTAATTTTGATTTGTTCACTTCAATTTTTCTCAAATCACAATTCATCAAATGTTTTAAGAAATACTTCTAATGGTTGATTTCCTCTGATTTTGATAATTTTTTGATCATTAAAGACCAGAAATGACGGTGTTGCATCAATTCCAATCTCTTTTCCAAATTCATACAATGAAATTACTTTATCTTGGTATTTGTGTTCATTCAGACATATGTTAAATTCATCTAAATTCAAATTCACAGTATCTCCAAATTCATCAAGTGATTCTCTCGTAATCCAACCGGTTCTTTCTCCTTTCCAGTTACTGTATAATTCATCGTGGTATTGCCAATATTTTTTTTGGTCTTGTGCACAGTATGAAGCCTCTGCTGCAAGAAGTGAATCAGGTCCGTTTAGTGGAAAGTCTTTGAAAATCAGTTTTACTTTGCCTGTTTTTATAAAATCTTCATTGATGATATCCATGGTATTTTGATGAAATTTATAACAAAAAGTACATTGATAATCCCCCCACTCTAATATAGTGATTGGAGCATTGGAATCCCCCATTATTGGCGAATCTCCTCCAATTAATTTTGCAGTGGTAAGTAAATTTGATTCTGTTTCTGATTCCGGATAAGATGCCAAAAATATCCCACTGATTATCCCTATGATTACTGGAATTACCAATAAATGATATTTTGTCATATTGCAATGAAATTTGTTTTAAGTAAATATCTTTTCTAATTTATATTCTAAGTTGATTTATTTTGTAATGATTTACTAAATTTAATTTTGTAACACTCATTCTTTTTTACATCTTTTCAGATGATATCTTTTTTTGTTTGATGTTGATTTTTTTCCAATTCTTTAAAAACTCTTGAATTGTTTATTGTTTAGTATGGCATATCCAGTGAAAATGATTTTTCTGTTACTGTAGTTACTCCGTTTAGTTTTATCAATACCAGCAGTAATATTTTTCAAAATATCTCAATAAAAGAATCATTCTTTGTTGTGAATTGACATTTAGGATTTTAATTCATAATTACAACCTTATAATAGATAGATTTTTTTGATCAAGTAATACCGACTTAAAATAATTTTCTGATTCTTGAGATTGTAATTTTTTCTATGTTTTCATATTTGCAATCATCTATTGTTATTGTAATTTCTCAACCTCTTTTTTTCAAAAAATTCTTGCATGGTCGGAAATTCCCCATATTATCTACAATTAGTGTTTTAATGGATTTTTTTATAAACTGCTTTTTCATGAATGTTTTTTATTCTAATTTTTAGATTGATTGGCTCTTTTTTTTGATTTTACTAATTAGTACGGGTTTTTTT
>JAOUAY010000231.1 GCA_029860565.1 Candidatus Nitrosopumilus sp. | reverse complement strand
TAGAAAAATGTCTCAAAGCAGAACAAGGTGCAATTGTCAACTGGGATAAAATTTGCAAGATGACTTTAGGCAAAGATCCTGCCACATATGATATTGCAAAAGATATTCTTGCTGAAGAGATTGAACATGAGTCTTGGTTCCTAGAGCTAATCTATGGAAGACCATCAGGACACATGAGACGAAAATATCCTGGTGAAAGACCACATACAAGAAAACATTCTAGAGCACTCGATATGGCATAAGTGCCAGATCATTTTCTTTATTTTAAATTTGTAATTAATGTAATTTTATTGACGACAAGTTGTGAAGATGCGTTGTTTTATCAGGGTTAAATATAAAAGTCACATACCAATTACATGGTAAAGCAGATTAGTCTAGATACATGGCAGATACAACAATTGTCAGATCTGTTAAAAAAGGGTTCAGAGATTGTTGCAAAAACAAACAGACCCATTGTCCTTTACAGACAAACTCTAGAAGAAGAAGAAGAATCCTATGAAGAAATTGTAGGTACACTTACCAAAGGATATGTGATTGAACAAATGGTTACATCTGGGGGAATTTTAGTTCCAAGCTTTCATCAACAATTTGTATTTACTATTGAAGAGTATCCTCAGGAATTATTGAGAAAAAGCAAAGATCGCTTTTTAGAAATGATCGACTTTCTAGATGAGCAATTAAAATAACATCATAGTTAATAAAGACCATAAAATGCATGAATTTTGCATGCAATTACTAGAATTTCAGGCTAAAGAATTATTTCGAGAATATGGAATTAATTTACTAAACAGCATATCATCTACAAACATTGAGGAAGGACGAAAACATGCAAAAGAATTAGGATATCCATTTGTAATTAAAATCCAGGTACCAGTTGGAGGTAGAGGAAAGGCAGGAGGCATTCAAAAATGTCAAAATGATGACGAATTTGAACTAAAATACCCTCAAGTTATGGACTTGACAATAAAGGGTGAAAAAGCAAGGGCAATACTACTAGAAAAAATGGCCGATATTAAAAAAGAATTGTATCTATCATTGTTTTTGAACCGTTCAAAAAGATGCTATACGATTATTGCATCAGCTGAAGGCGGAGTTGAAATTGAATCAGTAAAAAATCAGATTATCAAAGAAGTTGGACTAGGAGAAGTTTCTGATGAACTTGCAAAAGAGGTTGCAAAAGAGATCGGATTGGAAGGAAATACAGCAGAACAATTTGCAGATACTTTGAAAAAATTATCAAAACTTACAATTGAAAAAGAAGCAGAGCTTGTAGAAATTAATCCACTAGCCATCATGCAAGACGATACAATTATGGCACTTGACGGCAAATTTGTAACAGATGACAACAGTAATTTTAGACATCCAGAATTACAAAAATATCAAGAAAAGTCAGAAATTGAAGTACGAGCTGAAAAAAGTGGATTCTCATTAGTAGAACTAGATGGAGATATCGCAGTTGTCGGAAATGGTGCAGGCCTTGTAATGTCCACACTAGACATGTTATCAGATAACGGTGGAAAACCAGCGTGCTTTTTAGATGTAGGTGGTGGCGCAACTACAGAATCAGTATACGAAGCATTAACTTTGATTAGCCAGATGGATAGAGTGAAAGGTATTCTAGTAAACCTCTATGGAGGAATTGTAAAAACCACAGTAGTTGCAGAAGCATTTCTCAAAGCGTATGAAGATAATCTAATTGACTTGCCAGTATTTTCAAGACTGAAAGGAACAGAGTCAGAAAAAGCAACAGAAATGCTTCAAGGATCTAAAACCAACATATTTAGTTCAATCGAGGAGGCAATCAATGCTGCAGTAATGGGAGTAAAGAAATGACAGATATTTTTGAACTAATGAAAGGAAAACCTGGAGATTCTGATTATGAAAATAAAGGAGTTATTGTTCAAGGAATTACAGGAGCATATGGTTCACTACATGCAAAAAATATGATATCATATGGAACCAATGTTGTAGCAGGAGTTACTCCAGGTAAAGGAGGTCAGAAATTTGAAGAT
>JAOUAY010000230.1 GCA_029860565.1 Candidatus Nitrosopumilus sp. | reverse complement strand
ATGGGATCGGCAGGATTTGAACCTGCGACCACTAGTCCCCCAGACTAGTATCATACCAAGCTAGACTACGATCCCTCGCTTCAGAGGCACAAAATGAAATTATTAAATCGTCGTATTGTTTAACGAAATTCATGAAACTTTGTAATATTTGTCATAAAATTTCTGCTACTGATCAGGATCACCTGGATTGTATTCAACAAAGAAGTATCTTACTGGAAGATCAAGATTTTAAAAATAATATTCCTGAAAAACTGAATCTGTCAAAAAATACACAAGAATTAGGTGTAGAAGTAAGAGCTATTCTAAAATATCTTTCAAAAGATAAAGACAGATCAGATGAATCATAACCATTTTGACATTCTTTCTTTTTCAAATTCTACTTTTTTAGAAAGATTATCAGAAGTTGCCTCTGTAAGGCTTGTTGATGGTTTAGGATTTGAAAACATATCAACTTCAATTACAGATGCTGTATCTCTTCCAGATTCAATAAAACATCCACCTTTTCCATCAAATAGTATAGATTCTTCTTTGGATTGAATTTTTGAGATAATATTTTTAGCAACTGTAATACCTTCCCCTTCTGCAAAAATTCCTGCTTTAGGAACTGCCATATTTTCTGCAACTGTTAAGCTGGTTACGTCACCAACTGCAAAGATATTTTCAAAAGGCGTCTTACAGTCCCTGTCTATTGGAATAAATCCTGGTTCTTTTGCTAATCCAGAATCATAAATTACTTTTGGAGCAATATGTGGTGGAATAGCTAAAAGTAAATCAAAATCAGCTTCACTATTTTCAAAAATTAATTTTTTAGATTCAACAGATTTTATTTTGGATGAATTATGAAAAACAATTTTTTCAGAATTTACCATTTCAAGAATTTGTTTACTGACCTCAGGACCAGCTGCAGGTAATGTAATTGGGGCTGGACTGTAAAAATCAATTTGTACAGAATCACGAATTCCACGTTTTCTAAGCATAGAATCAATCAGTAAACTAGCCTCAAATGGTGCAGGTGGACATTTGTAAGGCATGCCCATAATAGTTATTGCAATTTTTCCAGATTTCATTTTCTCAAGTCTATCATGAATTTTTGAAAGTTGTTTATGATCATAGAGATTAAATCCATTTTCTTGTAATCCGGGGATTTTTTGAGGAGCTAATACTGCACCCATTGAAATTATTAAGAAATCAAATGAAATATTTTGAGATTTGGTTTTTACATTCTTATTTTTAAGATTGATTGATAAAATTTCATCTTTAATGAAATCAATTTCTTTTTTTGATAATTCGTTTAGTGATCCAATTGAATTTTCGAAAGTACGAGTTCCATTGATTATCCATAACTTTGCAAACCCAACCATAAACCAGTCTTTTTTATCAATAACAGTGATTTTTACTTGTGATGACTGTAATGAATTTCTTAACTCATTGGCAGCTGAAAGCCCACCAAATCCACCACCTAAAATTACAACATGTGGTATGTTTGTCAACTTAACGTTCTTGAGTTGTAGGTCGTATCAAAATTTCATTTACGTTAACATATGAAGGTGAATCAACTGCATACAAAATTGCATTTGCAATGTCTTCTGCTTGTAATGCTTCCATCTTCTTTGTATTTTCAACAAATCCTTTCAAAGATTCATCAGTAATTGTATCGTTAAGTTCTGTTGCAACAACTCCAGGTTCAATGCTAGTTACCCTAATGTTAGAACGAACGCTAAATTCTTGTCTTAATCCCTCACTAAATGCTGCAACTGCATGCTTTGTTGCACAATAAACACTACCAGCAGGAAAAACAATTCTTCCAGCTACTGATGAAAGATTAACTATATGGCCAGATTTTTTTTCTTTCATATGAGAAATTACAGCGCCTGTAGAATACAAAACACCTTTGATATTCACATCAACCATTCTATCCCATTCATCAAATTTGAGACTCTTGAAGAAACTCAAAGGCATCAAACCTGCATTATTTACAAGAATATCAATAGAGTCCCATTTGTCTAAAACTGCTT
>JAOUAY010000078.1 GCA_029860565.1 Candidatus Nitrosopumilus sp. | reverse complement strand
AGGTATTTTTGGCCTGTGATGTTTTGATACTAAACTTTTGATCTCCGGATTTTCATTTAGGTCTTGTTCGATCACATCTGCAAATCTCTTTGGCAACCACTTTTTTTCATATTCAATTAATGCAGCATTTCTATCAATCTCTGTAAATTTATCTCTCAAATCCTCATAATGTTTTTCCAATCTCCTCTCAATTGGAATAAACTGTTTATTTTTTCTAAGAAGATCCAATAGTTCTTCAGATTTCTCATTCATCCACCTCATAATTTCTTGAGCATTCATTGCTTTGGGGGTAAAGTAAAATTCGTATAACTTTGACAATGGAATTGATTTATCCTCTTTCTTTTTTGATTTGCAATCAATACAAATTGACTGCAAATATTCAGATTCTTCCTTAAAATGCAATACAAACCACACATACATTTCATCTTTATTTTCAAAATATTGATCCTCAAGGTATTCCTGGCCGTTAATAAAATCTACATCCAATCTTTCAATGTCGTTTTGGTTACAAACCTTACACTGATTTCCCAGTCTCTCGACAAGAGATTTTTTCCAGTTCATGAAAATCTAGATTTAACCCATTTAATTAAGATAGTTAGATTTTACATACTCATAATAATCCTGTTTTTTTACCAATTAAATTTTACATGATGTCGTTATCTTTTTGAAGAATGGATTGTAACTCGAATTTTATTTCAATTTCATAATATTAGTTCGAATCTATGAATGAATTTGAATATTCAGATCATCATAAACAATACAATTTAAAACAATTCTGCTTCAGTCTCATCAGATCCTTCAGATATTAAAAGTAATTTTTCAAGAAGGAAATTTTGAATTGCCATTTCCATTTTGTTTGTAGAGTGTGCAATGACATTCTGACTTTGAGTAATTTCTTTTTCTAATCTTTCTCTCATTGCTTGATCTGCTAAAATTTGATTTTTTAATAAAATTGCCTGTTTTTGATTACTAGTATAAATTTGAATCCAATAATAGCCTGTTTGACTATCATCAATTTCTATTTCTGTAATTTTCATATGATAATTATCGGATATGTGCATTTATGGTTTTGATAACTTGATAGGTAATCATTGATAATCACATTATGCACCAAACGATAATCCAATCAAAATTCTAACCAATTGTAGTGACTTAGTATCCAAATGGTGCTGTGATGATCACTACAAATTATATCTAATCTTCCATCTCACTCATTTGTCTTCTAAGTTTTTCTTCATTCCTCTGCCAAAGTTCTATCATTTTATCATTGAATTTGATCTCTTCTTGGATCTTGGAGGTTATATCATTATTAGTGACACCTAATTTTTGTTTCAATTGATTTTTCATATATTGATGAAACTGTATTTTTGATATGATTTCATTTAATTTTTTCTCTTGGAATTGTCTCACTCTTTTTTTAATAAAATCCAATGCTATTCCAAGATACACACAAACTTACCTAAAAATAATTTTTCAAACAGTATTTTCAATAAATTCAAAGACAGTTACAAAATCAAGTACACAAATTATTCATAACGATCCCTAGTTACATGCTAAAAAAATAGAATGTCGCTGATCAAAACAAGGTTAAAGGTTCATCAGATTATTCCAACACCTTAATTTTAAAAATTCCCTGAATCAAATCTATCTTCATCACAAGTAAAGTCAAATCTTCAGATAATCATTTTAAAGGCAATTAAAGGATCAAAAATGTGCAAACCGAAGAGTACATCAAAGCAGGAAAGATCGCTGCAGAAGTAAGAGAAATGGTCAGAGTAAAAGATTGGATAGGCAAATCAGTTTACGATATTTGTGAAGAAGTGGAAGGAGAAATCAAAAAAAGAGGAGCAAAATGTGCATTTCCAGTAAATGCCAGTATTAATGAAATTGCAGCCCATTACACCGCCGAACCAAATGACTCAATTACAATCAAAGATACAGATTTGGTAAAAATTGATCTTGGCGCACAGATAAATGGATACATCGCAGATACCGCAGTTACTGTTTGTTATGATGCTCAATTTGACGGACTAGTCCAAGCTGCAGAAGAAGCATTAGCAAATGCAATGTCAATGATAAAGACAGGAGTAAAAGCAAGTGATATTGGACGAACCATTGAAACCACAATTAAAAAGATGGGATTCAAACCCATTGCGAATCTTAGTGGACATTCACTGGATCAATATACAATACATGCTGGAAAATCCATTCCAAATATTTGGTCAATTGGAGGATTTTCACTTTCAGAAAATTCAGCTTATGCATGTGAACCGTTTGTAACAACGGAGAAAGGAGGAGGATTTGTGAGAAATGGGAAAATAAAAAATATTTTTGCCTTGAATTCACGAAAGAAAACAAAAAATGACGAAGCAGATAGGTTACTTGACTTTGTTTGGGAGAATTTCAATATGCTACCTTTTGCATTAAGATGGATTACAAAGGAATGGGAAGAAAAGAAAGCCAGAGAGTTACTAGATATTTTAATTAAGAAAAAAGCAGTTCAAGCATATCCAGTTCTTATGGAAATAAACGAGCAACCGGTGGCGCAGGCAGAACATACATTCATTCCAAATGAAGAAGGCGTTACAGTTACAACCAGAGCTCAATAAAATATGAAAAACAGTGAAAAATTTTGAGTGAGGAAATAAGCCCCTTATCCAAAATGTAGAAGACTGATGTTTAAAGGACAAGGTGAGAGAACAACATGACATTATCCTTCTTGCAATATAAAATATAGAACAAAATAATCTAAAAATTATTGTTCAAAAGATTCGCCAAAGATTTTTTCAATTCTAGTTAGGCTATCGCATGAACTGCATTTTGATAATTCCGCAAATAATACATCACCTTCCCTAAATTTTCGTTTTGCCAACATTTCACATTTTATACATTGTTCAACTGTGTATGCAATGATAATTTTTTTCTTAGAAAATATCATTGTGACACTCCTGCAGTATTGCCCACACCAATAATTGCAACAGATTGGCCTTGTTTAGTATTTTCAAGAATCATATCATAAACTTGTAAACGAACATCGTCGGCTTTATCAGCAATTTCCTTTGTCATCAAAGTAATCGCCTCCTTTACTGACTGTTTGACTACAATTGAAAATATAGGAATAGTATTACTTGTTGCAATCGCTTCAATTTGAAATTTTTCAGTGCCAATACCTCCAATAGCCGCACCAAATCCTCGTGCAATGGACGCAGAATCTTCACCCTCCAATTTCAATGCAGCATCAATCATAATTATTGAATCCAATTTATTATTAGATACAATAGTTTCCAGAGCATCTGCAGGCCTTCCAACTGTAGAACCAGGTCCCTCAGCTTTTAAAAGAAATAATGTCCTATCCTCAAAGTCAGTTTTTGCAAAAGTAGTTTGAAATGCAATTGTTTCCTTTTCAATATTTAACATCATTTTTCCAACAACCATCGGACCAATTCCGTCACCTACTGGTTGCCCTGTTTTAAATGCAGGAATTGCATCTTTCATTGCTTCGGCTTGCTCCATTATGAAAGGAAGGATCATCTGCAAAGGTAAAATTAAAGGATAATTATTTTGTTTTTTCGCGGTCAAAAACATATGATTGATTATTTTGTAAATCATTTGTAGGGATGAAGCAATTTCAAGCAAAGTCTGAACTTTTGTTAATTCAAAATCAGTCATTTCAGGGGAAAGGGATTTCACATGTGCCCTAGTATAGTCTTCCCTTGATCTAACGATATGACGAACTTTCTCAACAATTCCATTAGGATCCATTTCAACAGGCATTATTGTAAAATAATCCAAAAATCTATCAATTTTTTTTACAGGATCATCCTTTGCATTCAAATTATGTTTGATATAATTAATTAATTCAGTTCTAGATTCATTTCTAAAACCATCTAGCTTTTTAATACCTTTTTTGACTTCTGAAGAAGTAACCAATAATTGGATACGTTGCCCATAAAATACAAAAAGAATTATTGGAAGAATCCATACAAGCATCATTAGTGGATTTGAGTCATCACTCATCGAAAACAACTGATCAAAATCAAAGTTTGTAAAATTCACTAGAATCAACATTTGCCAGAACCAAATTAAAGCATTCGTTCCAAGATCAATGAACAACTTACATGTCAAAATTTGAAAAATTTGTCTTAGATGATTAATCGATGACGAGTGCTTTTATTGTAGTTTAAATACAAAAAAACAAAATATGCCAGAAACAAAACCTATCATAAGCATAGAAAATGTCGTAGCCTCAGCAGATGTAATGCAAAAAATGGATTTAGATGACATCACTAGAAAATTTCCAGACGTAGAATATCATCCAGATCAATTTCCAGGATTAGTTTTCAGATTAAAAA
Organism: Candidatus Nitrosopumilus sp.; assembly: GCA_029860565.1. GTDB lineage: Archaea > Thermoproteota > Nitrososphaeria > Nitrososphaerales > Nitrosopumilaceae > Nitrosopumilus. The sequence goes on along the minus strand of JAOUAY010000078.1, from coordinate 1,916 downwards.
TTCCAAAAACTGCGACATTGATTTTTACTTCAGGCAAAATGGTATGTACAGGTTCCAAATCAGAAGATATGGCTAGAAAGGCAGTAAAAACAGTTGTACAAAATCTTCGCAAGGGAGGAATTAAAATAAAAAAAGATGCAGTAGTAACAATCCAAAACATGGTAGCTTCAATCAATTTAGGTGGGAAAATCCATCTAGAGCAGGCAGCTAGAACATTACCACGAAGCATGTACGAGCCAGAACAATTCCCAGGACTTATCCACAGAATGATAGACCCAAAAACAGTGATTTTGTTATTCTCATCAGGAAAACTTGTCTGTACAGGAGCTAAACAAGAAGCAGATGTGTATAGATCTGTAAACAATTTACATGTAGTACTAGAAGAAAAAAAATTAATGATCTATGATTAAAATAAAAATCCATTTTTACGAAGAAGAACAAATTATAAAAATAATCAGATTATTTGATAGGACTTCCTAAAGGAATGTCTTCTTTCACCGTCAACCAAAAGGGTTTGTCATCAACATCAGCTGCCAACAACATTGCATTTGATTCAACACCAGCCATTTTTTTAGGTTCAAGATTTGCAATTACGATAACAATTTTTCCCACAATATCTTCAGGTTGATAATACTGTGCACCACCAATAATCACATCACGTTGATCATCATTTCCCAAATCAATTCGACCTTTAATTATTCTAGATTTACCTTCAATTGGTTCAGTTCCAATAATTTTTGCAACTCTGATGTCCAGTTTTGCAAAATCATCATAAGATATGTTTGGCATAACAGACCCTGATTTCTCCACTTAAAATGAATTTCGAATGTTATTGTAGTTCTTTTTTATCAATGCCACTAGTTTCAATTTCATATCTTAATGCAGCAGGGATTTCCATATACTTTTTGTTAACTAATGCAATAATTTGATCTTCAGGTACGCTTACCTTTTTCAATAGTTTACCACGTTGATGGGCGTATGCATTTTTCCAAAAACCCGCACCGTCAAATGTTTCAATTTTTGGCATGTATTTCGTTGGTCTCATCTTATTTCAAATTTTAAGAGACTGTGACGGAAGAATGGCAAACGCCATTGGAACTGGAGTTAATGTTCCGGATTTTAGGCATGTTACCCATCACAGTCTATCCATGTAAAGCATGAATCCAATATATTATATCCGCTAAAAATTGTCCGCATTAAAAATAGTCGTGGAAATAGGCTAAAGAAACAAAATATTTTGCCAATCTACTCTTCAATCAGACAATGTATGCACATTTTTTTCTGTTGAATATCAAACCACGCGAAATCATGTACATGCCCAGCCTTACAATCTGTCAAGGCATACTATCACATTTAAGATGATTTGAACTGTCAAGGGTTGAAGATATCTCGATCAATGTAAAACATTATCTCGATCCTGTTACTGCGGCTCTGACTCGGTTTTGTAAATTTTAAAACAAAAAGTAAAGAAAAAAATATTTTAACGATCTTTATTTTGCAGTATTCTAGTTCCAGATAATTAGAATTAGAAAAATAGAATAATCTAATTTATACAGTCTAATTTTCAGCTCGTTTTGTATCTAATGAAATCATGTGTGTTTATTAAAATAGATTAATGCAAAGAATGTAAAACACGCTTGAAAGTAATCAGGCATATCCAATATGTGAAGAACCAAACAAGTTTGAGTGCATATATTGTAATATTATTCTTGATGAACAATATCGCATATAGTGTACTCTAACAAGCAACCCACTCCATTACAATTTAGAATTCACTAGCAATTCATTTTGTGGATTTTAAATTCTGCATTAATCAAGAAATGCCTATTGCAATTATCACAATAGTTTGGAACATAAAATACATCCTTGCCAGGGATTCCAACCGGAGGTTTCACAGGATTAATAATACAAAAAAT
>JAOUAY010000077.1 GCA_029860565.1 Candidatus Nitrosopumilus sp. | reverse complement strand
CAGTAACTCAAAACAAATTTCACTCAATAAATACACAATAAGAAAAAAAATTCTTAACCCAATTTTAGGTTTAAACCCTAAAGAAATACTTCAAACAAGATTGGCTAAAGGAGAAATTACTTTGGAAGAATATGATAAATTGAAAACAAAATTAAATTAATTTGTGGTATATTCAGGGTGCAATCATGGAATTTTTTTGAGTTTGTAAATCGTAGTTGGTATCTTTTTTAAGATTTTCAAAAAATTTATTGATCATCTCCAATCCTGCAACAACCTTTGGTGCATTATTTTTTACAAATTCAACTTTTTCAGAACTTGTTTTTGGTTTATCTTCAAGATAATTTTGATAATCTTCAGATCCATTATAATCAACATACGCAATTCTAGCACTAAAGTCGGTTCTTTCCAAAACAAGACTATCACCACCTACAATTGCAGTGTGATAGGGATGAAGAATCAATGATTCGGATAATTTTTGCGATGTCATGATATTTGCTTTTTGTAAATCAGTAGCAAATGCGTTAAAATCAGCTAGAAGGTAAAATGTAGCGTTAGGTTTCGTGGTTTTTACACCATCGATTGCAGATAATATGTGATAAGTATACTCCCCCATTATTTGATGAATACTGCGAGTCACATCAAAATATTCATCCATTTCTTTACTAATTTCAAATCCTGCAACTGCAGCATGTTGAATGGGGGTAGAAACTGCAGTGTATTCAGTTGCTAGAATTTTTTTAAATTGTCCCTTTAGGTCTGTTGCATGTTGTGGAAATATCACATATCCTAATCTATAACCACCAGCAGCATGTGATTTTGATAATCCGTTTGTAACAAATGTACCTTCAGGATAGATTTTTCCCATGCTGACAAATTTTGAAAAATCATAAGTAGTCTGAGCATAAATCTCATCAGAAATAACTGTGATGTTTTGTTCTCTACATACATCAGCTATTTCTTCTAATTCCAATCTGTCATATAATAGTCCGGTTGGATTGTGAGGATTATTTAATATCAAAATCTTTTGTCTGTCCTGTAATCGCAATGCCAATTTCCTAAGATCATTGGGTGAGAATTTTTTATTTGCACGAGTTGGCAGCATATGATAATTTTTTTTCAAGAACCTAATTTGTGGTAAATATCCAAGCCATGCAGGAGTCGGTAAAATTACAGTTCCATGTAAAATCTCTAAAAGATTAAAGATCAGTTCTTTTGTTCCGGGACCAACGTAAATTCTTTCAGGATCTATATCCATACCAAAATAATGCTTGTTGTACTTTGAGATAGCATTTCTCAATTCAGGTATTCCAGGTACTGCAGCATATGCCCCCTTGTCAGCATTTTTGATTAGTGCCTCCTGAACTAATTTTGGAACCGGAAACGGGGATTGTCCAAATGCAAACCCGTAAAAACCAAAACTGCATTCGGGATGAGGGCAATCGGAGTGAAATTCCTGTAAAAATGTGTTTAATTTAAGATTCTCTGGCATCTCAATGTCTTCTACCTGCTGATCAACTATGAATTTCAATGTCGTATCTTGTCCTGATTGAAATTATAGATAAAGCGTGTAATAGTAAATATCAAAGAGTTAGATTTTTTCAACCTAATTTAGTGATTTCATCTAATACAAGTGGATTTTCAAGTGATGATAAATCCCCAAGATCATGTCCCAATAATTTTGATTTTAGCAATCTTCGCATAATTTTACCGGTTCTAGTTTTTGGAAGATCAGACAGTTGAAAAACAAATTTAGGTTTTGCCACTTTTCCAATTTTCTCAGAAACATAATCAATGATTTCATATTTTGAAATCATTTTAGATTTATCATCGGATACAAAAAATATCACAATTGCCTCTCCAGTAAGATCATCTGGAATCGCAATAGATGCAGCATCAGATATTTTTTTATTTGATATTACAGTGTGTTCAATTTCTGCAGTACTCATCCTATGTCCTGAGACATTAATCACATCATCTGTCCGTCCACGCATGTACCATAGATTGTCTTTATCTACATAGACATAATCACCATGAAACCAAATATTTTCAAATTGAGACCAATAAGTCTCAAGATACCTTTTATCATCATTTAACAGCCCTCGAGTCATTGCAGGCCATGGTGATTTGATAACCAAGTATCCGTTTTTACCTCTAATCGATTTCTTATCATCATCAATCACATCCAAATTCATTCCAGGAACAGGAATTCCTACAGTTGATGGTTTTAATTTCATTCCAGGAAATACCGATAACATTGCACCACCAATTTCAGTACCTCCAGATAAATTCATTATTGGAATTTTTTTGTTACCAACTTTTTCATAAAGCCACCACCAAGAGTCCTCGTCAAGTGGTTCACCCGTAGTTGGAATGTTTTTAATTTTATCCAAGGCAAAATGTTTCAAAGGCTCTACATTGTTTTTTTTAAACAATCTAACTGCAGTTGGTGAAATTCCAAAAATTGTCGTCTCATAATCAGATAACATCTTCCAAATTCTATCAGAAGTTGGAAAATCTAGTGCACCATCATAAATTACCGCACAGGCACCCATAATCAAAAGACCGTACACATTCCACACCAGACCCGTAATCCAACCAATATCTGCGGGCCAAAACAAGGTATCGTGTTTCTGAATATCTACAAGATATGCTGCCTGATGCCCAGCAAAAACAGAAAATCCACCATGAGTGTGGATTACACCCTTGGGCTTGCCAGTTGTACCTGAAGTATACAAAATAAACAGAGGATCTTCAGAATCCAAGACCTCCGTACTGCAGACATCACTTTGTAATGTTACAAGTTTATCATAGAAAATTATTTTTTCAGAATCATAATATTTGTCAATTCCCTTATACGGAACAACGATTAACTTTTCGACTCTAGTATCGTTGATTGCCATTTCAGCGGATTGTTTTTGAGATACAGGTTTACCTTTCCTGTGAAAGCCATCAGAAATTAAAAGAATTTTGGCATTGCAATCTTGTAATCGTACATGGAGAGATTCTGAACTATATCCAGAGAAAATTACAGTTTGAATTGCGCCGATTTTGGAAGCTGCAAGTATAGCCAAAATGGCCTCCTCCATCATAGGCAAATAAATTGCAACTACATCCCCTTTTTTTACCCCCAAAGACTTTAATCCATTTGCAAGTTTTGACACTTTTGAATCAAGTTCAAAGTATGAAATATCAGATGTGTGTCCATCTTCAGATACAAAATGATAAGCAATTTTTTGAGGTGATAATTTTACAAATTTCTCTACTGATGATTTATAGATGTTCGTCTTGCCATTTACAAACCATTTAGACCAAGCAATTCCTTTGGATACATCCAGTATTTTTGAATAAGGGTGATCCCAAATAATTCCAATATCTTCATCTACAGATTTCCAAAACCATTCTAAATCATCCTTAGCTTTTTGAGATAACTTTTCCAGTGAAGATATTCTATGTTTTTGCATGAATTGATAAATATTTGATTCTTCAATTTGTTTTGTTGTTGGAATGAATTCAAAATCGGACATTGTTTAATTTTTTTTAATCCTGAAGAGTGTAAAAAGATTTTTTAATTTATGAAATATCAATTCCAAGGCGTCTAGCGCAAGCAATAGCTGCTTTTCCATCATCTTCATCAATTCCCACTTTGGATAATTTTTTAGTCCATCCTGTCTGGGTTCCCATTGTATTTTCACGATAATATTCTCTTAAAATCACACCTACTTGCTCATCCAATCTGTGCCTGGTGGCCTCATTCATTCCAGCCTGAAGGATTGTCGCATCAGATGTAGCTAGAATTTTGATAAATTCGATGTCTTCTAAAGATAATTCTGTCATGAAATACCAATATGTTTTTTCAGTAAATTTAGAGTCAACGTAGGATCAGCCTTTCCTTTTGTTTTTTGCATTACTTTACCAACCAAATAGTTAATCGTCTGGGGATTGGACTTTGCTTGTTCTACTGCTTGGGATTCCTCAGAAATTACATGTGTAATGATTTCAGACAATTCCGATTCGTCAGAAACATTTCCAAGATCGAATTCTGTAATAATCGCTGACAAATCTTTTCCAGTTTTTAAGATTTCATGTAATGCATTTTTAGAAGAACTTCTAGATACTTTGCCAGATTGAATAGAATCCGCCAGTTCTTTCAAATGTGTAAAGGTAAGTTTGGATGCTATACGTTTTTCTCTTGTGTCTACCAGTCCCATTAAATCAGTCGTAATAATATTTGCAATCTCTTTAGCGTTTGATTCAGTATGTGCTTTTTCGAACATGTCAGAATAAAATTTGTCAGAAGATAAGACATCTGCCACTTGAGCTGGAATGTTGTATTTTGAAATATATCGTTCTTTTTTAGAACTAATGCTTTCAGGCATTTCAGATTTAAGTTTTTGATGAATATCTGAATCAATCCTTATCCAAGGAATGTCACCCTCCAAAAAATAGCGATAATCGAGTTCTTCTTCTTTTGAACGTGAAGATACAGTAATTTTTCTTTGATCATCCCAGTGACGTGTTTCTTGAATAATTCCTATGTCCCGAGAATGTAAACTCTCTTGTCTTGTTATTTCAAAATGAACTGCTTTTTCTAAATCATGAAATGAACCAATATTTTTTATTTCAACTTTTTTACCTCCCTTGATTGAAACGTTGGCATCAGCCCTCATTGCACCCTCTAAACTGGGATCTGCCACTCCAAGATTTGCAAGCAGATCCGATAGGATGTTTAGAAAATCTCTTACTTGCTTTGGATTCTCAAAATCAGGTTCTGTAACAATTTCAACCAAAGGTGTGCCTGCACGATTGTAATCGACTAGAGTTATTTGGTTTTTAGATGAGCTTCCCTCGTAGATTAGCCTTCCAGGATCCTCTTCTAGTTGAATTCTAGTGATTCTGATTTTTTTGTCTCCCACCATAATGGAGCCAGTACCTCCAACGCTTGTGTCCCCATAGATGTTTAGCTGTGTTATTTGGAAATTTTTTGGCGAGTCTGGATAAAAATAATTTTTCCTAAAAAATGCAATTTTTTCAGGAGTACTGCAATTTAGAGCCATTGCAATCATTGTTGCTTTTTTTACGGCCTCTTGATTTAGTCTAGGTAAACTTCCAGGTAATCCAATGCAAACAGGACAAATGTTTTCATTGATTTTAAATTCCCTATAGTTTGCCTTACATGTACAAAACAACTTGCTTTGCAGATTTGTCAATTGACAGTGAATCTCCAAGCCAATCATCGTCATATTGGAATCTCCGGCAACGTGACAGTTTGTTCTAATGCGCGTGCTGCTTGCAGTAATAGTTTGTCTTGATTGGAATCAGCTATCAACTGCATTCCGATTGGTAATCCATTTGACATTGCAAACGGCACTGAAATTGCAGGTCTTCCAGTAAGATTTGCAGTTACTGTATTGATATCTACTTGAAATAATGCAACTGGGTCATCGATTTTTTCTCCCTTTTTAAATGGAAGAACTGGGACTGTTGGTGCAATTAGTAAATCAAACTTTTTGAACGTTTCACTAATTTCACGAGTGAGCTTACTTTTTACTTTGAGTGCCTTGAGGAAATATCTCCCAGCTTGGCCTGCTGATGGAACAAATCCCCCGATGATCATTCTTCGTTTAACTTCAGGACCAAACATTTGTCGTGCCTTTGAAATGTATGAATTAAACTCGTAACCTTCAACTGAAAAATCGTAACCATACCGTAAATTATCATACCTTGCAAGATTGCTACCAGCTTCTGTGGCAGTTATGGTGTAATACGCTGCAACTGAGTATTTTACCATGTCAAGTGATACTTCCTCGCATATGGCCCCCAGACCCTCCATCTTTGAGATTGCATCTTTTGTGGCAGAACCTACTTCAGCAGAAATCCCATCCCCCAACATTTCTTTGATTATGCCTATTTTCTTGCCTTCAATGCCTGAATCTATGCCTAAAAGATAGTCTTGATCTTGGTTGTTGATTGTGGTGTTGTCATTTGGATCCAACCCTGAAATTAGATTTAGCATAAACGCCGTATCCTTTACAGTTCTAGTTAACGGGCCAATCTGCTCAATACTGTTGGCATATGATATCAGCCCATACCTGCTGATTAGCCCATAAGTTGGCTTGTAGCCTACAACTGAGCAAAAGCTGGCAGGATTTCTGACAGAACCTCCAGTGTCAGAACCCAATGATGCAACACATTCAAAGGCACTAACAGATACCGCACTTCCACCAGAAGAGCCACCTGGCACATAATCAGTATTCCATGGATTACTGCTTGGACCAAATGCACTGAATTCTGTAGTTAG
>JAOUAY010000012.1 GCA_029860565.1 Candidatus Nitrosopumilus sp. | reverse complement strand
GTATCAAGAGATGCTCCTCCTGGTGCAAAGGTAGGTAGCATTGCTGCTAGAAAGACTGGTAGAGCTAGAATTAAAGAAAGAAGATAATTTTCTTTTAACCTAAAATTGATTAATAGTCTATTGAAATGTTATTTTAATGTCAAGTAAACGTGTTAGAATTTTTGTAACTGGAAAAGTACAAGGTGTTTTTTTCCGTCAAACACTAAAAGTGATGGCAAAGAAAAATGATATTTTTGGTTGGGTTAAAAATCTTAAAGATGGTCGTGTTGAATCTATTTTAGAAGGGGATGAAGAAAAAGTCAATAGACTTGTTGAATGGGCTCATGGTGGCCCTGCTAGTGCAAGAGTTGAACATGTAGAAGTTCAAAATGAAAAATTCATTGCAGAATTTTCAAAATTTGATGTTTTGTATTAATGAATTTTTTCATATGCATCTTTAATTGTTTTACTAAATTCTGAAATTTCTTGTTCTTTTTTAATATGAATTATTTCTATTGGTTCCTTTCGGCTTTTCTGAATTTTAATGATGACTCCTTCTTTTTCAGGTTCTACATCTACAAACCATCTAAATGTCATTGACTTACAAAAAACAACTCTGTGCATTCTAATATCCTCTACTACTTTATCTCCCAATGAAAAACAAAATTCCCTAATTGAATCAAATAGGGGTAATACTGGACTTGGAATCTGTTTTTTAAAGTCTTCAAAACTTCTTTTATTTCCGAATGAGTTGATCCCTTCCATAAGTTTGCAAATCTGATTTTAATTATAAAGGTAGTAGATCTGCTGGTTCCAGTCTAGACGAATAGCCCCATTTCAAGGCATACAAGATCCGCCACGTTGACGAGGAAGCGTGGATGCTCCACCTTAGGATTGCTCCCTCCCGGACCTCATCCCTTTCGATGGTTCGGTCTTAGAAGTTATCCCTTCGGATATTTCTAGTCCTGCAACCACCCGCCTCGGCGTGATTTCATTTCCGCACACCAAGCGGGAATTACCCATCTAGAGATTTACCCAACAGTTGCTGATCTCTGCATATAGCCGGTTTCAGAATAGGGTACGGCTAGCACCCTGATCTTACCTACTACCATTTTTCCTAAGAATGTATGTTATATTTGCATTAGGTTTGATTTTCTTTTAGTTTTAAAACCATGTTGCAAACTGAACATATATCTCCTGTGCATTCATTTCCGCATTTTTCACATTTTCTTTTTTGTTTGTAGCTTGAATTTTTTACAACTTGTGATACTTTGAGTATTGATTGATACAAGTTATTTTTAATCCCACTATGCTGGTTCTCTAATGAATTTAGAAATTCACGAATTTCTGTTCTAATTCCTTCATTCATGTGTGGACAAGGTTCTGATTGAAATGGTATATCGTTTGTAAATGCATAAAAAACTATTTCAGATTCATATATCTCACAAAACGGTTTAATTTTTCTTAAAGAGTTTTTAGAAGTATCAGGATCCATCCATCCAATTTTGGTTGTATCACCTGAAAGCATGTTTATTACAAATGTTTGTAATGTATCATCTAGATTATGACCTGTTGCAATTACATCTGCACCAATATCTTTTGCTGCATAATCTATTGCACGTCTTCTAAGTGTGCCACAAATTGAGCATGATGATGTTTTTTCACTCTCTCTTAATTCTAATGCCTCATCAAGTGTTAATTCAAACAGATCTTTGTAGGAATATATTTTATGTTCTACGTTTAGTTGTTTGCAAACTTTTTCAACAATCTCTAATGCCTCATTTCTATATCCCGGTATCCCCTCATCAATTGTAATTACTTTGATTCTAAAACTATGAGTTGATGCCATTTCATTAATAATTTTTAGTAATGCTAGCGAATCTTTTCCACCTGACACAGCAACAGCTACTAATTCATTATGTTGAATCATATTATACTTTGAAATAGTTTTAGCAGTTTTTTTTACAATGGATTTTGAAAAACACTGTGAACAAAGCTTTTCACCCGAATATTTTCTTGTATATGCCGCTTGATTTTCACATCTATCACATATCATAAATTCTGGTATTATTTTTCATTAATGATTCTTTAGAAATTTTGACAGTTTATTATAAACATCTGGCCACAAATTATTAATTTTGTCAACTAGACAGATTTTCATACCTCATCAAAATAAAAATATGTACAATCCAGATTCTACAAAGAGTGTTACAATAGTTGTTGCTTTCATGATATAACTAGGTAGAAAATGATTAATGTGGTCTAGTTAACTGATTTGATGATATTTTGCTATTCCAGCTAATGACATCTTATGTTCTAAACTGCAAAATATCATATATGTCACAAACAATTGTATCAGATAAAATCTCCAAGAGAGGTAAAGACATCGAGGAATACCTTGGTTCAAGATATTTGGAACCCTGGTTTTCAAAAACTAGAAGATCAGAAAAAATGAAGAGTATGAAATGGCTTTTTGTCCTTATTGCCTTCAACTTCTAGAAAGACCATACTGGGAATCAAGATACAATAGAATTAGAGCAAAATGCAAAAATGTGAAATGATTTGGAATTTATCAAGATTGATTTTTGTTTATAACATAATCCGGACAACCCATCCAAGCCAACCAAAATACTTGGTTTAGCTGGATCAAACCGTATATTTTTTCACCAAATTGTTTGTCTTAACAATCTTTGGAGTTCAAACATTTTTTATGAAATTACATTAATGATGGAATCTTTGTGCAAGGATTACTTCATGGATGTGAGATGCCTGTGAATTATCCCTATGGTCTTTTACACAATCCCTATCCTAGTAGTCCTACTCCTACAGAAAAAGATGCCCAAATTCTAGGTGGAACTAGACATATCCAAGCCAAAGAATCAATTTTAGAATGCATCAAGGATCTATACCGACAATCATCCAAGCATCAATCCAACGAAAATGACTTTAGACTAATCACTGTAATACAAGATATCGGTTCTGGTAAAACTCACCTTGCCTTGCACATCAAAGGACTAAGGATGAGACAAAATATTGAAAGCACTTATGTAGATTTCTCAACCATCTCTCCTAAAACAAAAGAGAGTCTGTATGATGCAATAATAACAGGATTCAACAAATCTACATTTGATGCACTCAGAGAAAAATTCCTTAAAGATATCTGTGAAAAGGCAGACAAAGGGGATTTACAAGCAAAAAAGGCGCTAGGCTATAGATTTGTAGACAAACTTGTGGGTACCACAATACAGGACAAGACTGAAGATATTCTTAGTAATAAAAAGACGCACTCAATTGAGAATTTAAAAAAATATCTGGCTTACAACTATAACACTCATGAAGCACTCATTATTCGAAATATTATTGAAAAGATATTTGAACCGATTTCTAATCTAGATGAATTTTTAGGACGTTTGGCTGCTATTTCCAAATTCAATCATAATCTTCTTGGTAAAATTACAGTTTACACATTTGATGAATTAGATGCAGATCCCGGCTCTGCTGAAATTGTAAAATCAATAATCAACAGACACTTACCCTCTTCAGTTGTAATGCTTATTGCTACTCCCTCTGAATATTCTGAAATCAAAGAAACAAATGTTTCCTTGTTTGATAGACTGGAAAAGGCAAATTATAAGATTGATCTGGCTGGTTCAAATTCAATAGATGAGCTATCTGAAATTGCAATCGAATACATTAAACAAAATAAAAAGAATGAAAGATTCACCAAAAAACAACAAAATGATTTGACAGGTAAAATTAGAGTACTGTGTGATGAGTTTCCTGATTTTACAAGTGTACGATCATTAACTAACATTTTGTATCATGCTATGGAAAAATCATTCAAGTTAGGTCATCGAGATATTTCTGAAGAAGCACTTGATGAGACTCTCAAGAGTGCGTTCCCTGGATTAAAGGTACATGATAGCATTTTAGATGTTCCAATAGGACAATTTTTAAAATTACGATTAGAATCAGCTGAAAGCAAATCACAATCAAAGATAAAAGAAGCAATTTCAAATCTTATTAATTTTGCACATGATACAGGAAAGATAACAAAGCCTGAAAATTCAAAACGAATGCTTGATGCAATTTATACTGATCAATATGGAACAAAGATTGGAATTGCAGTTATAATGGGCAAGGATCACAGTAAGAATTCTACATCCATTGAAAATATTTTAAAAGCATCTGCATTTGTAGACAAACTACTGATACTCACAAATACCAATGTTCCAAAAAATCCTAAAGCTACAATTATTACTATTGATAAATCAAACATAGTCGATTTACTTTATTTTAGCAACCGATACTCTGATAATAAGATCCTAGAACCAGAAAATGAAAAAATTCATGCCTTAGCCAAAACTATTTCTATAATCTAAATTTTTTGAACTTGGTAAGAAAATAAATATTTGATAAACTGATTTTTATCATGACAAAAAGTATTAGCTGTGCAGATGCAGGTAAGGATTGCGGTTGGTCTGAGACTACCCAAACAGAAGAACAATTGATGACCAAAGTGACAGAACATGTAAAACAAGATCATAAAGAAATAGAATTAACTCCTGAAAATATTGCAAGTATAAAATCCCCGATAAAAGAAATCTGATTTTACGTTTATTTTCATCCAACACATAATTCAAGCAGTTCATAAAGTTAACCTGGAGTGAATTAAATTACTAATTTTTAAGCATACTAATTTTGAAGTTCTTTGCATGCAATAATGTAAAAGGCAAAACCCATCAACTAATATGATAATTTACACCTGAATATGTTAAACAAACTTAGATGAATACTTTAGGTATTTTCTAAATTGTAAACCATCCAGATTTCATATACGATAAAGCAATGTTGAGACCAAATAGAGCAAAGGTGAATGCGTAAATTCCCCACATGGCAATATTGACTGACTTGTCTGAAATTTTTTTATCAATAATGGTATGAATAAATTTTCCTCCATCTAGTATTGGTAGAGGTAGCATGTTGATTATTCCAATGAAAAATGAAATCATCCATAGCCATAACAAGAACATTGAAATATTTGGATCATTCCATTCGATGAAATTCATTACAGGTGTATATGCAAATGAATTATCTCTCATGATTCCTATTAATCCTCTTTCTGGATCATCCGGAGATGCCATTACTTCTAATCCAAATTCTAATGCTTGACTATCTCTAAGTACACTAACAGTAGCAGTTTCACCTGGATTTAAGATGGGAAAATCAACCGGACTAAAAATCGGTATACCATTAATTGAAGTAATGATGTCATTTGCAAGTAATCCTGCTTGTTCAGCTCCTGAATTTTCTATGATTGAAAGTATCAAAACTCCTTCAGGTAATTCATAAAATATACTTAGAAGAGGTTCAGGTAACACCATAGCAAAAAATGGATTTGTTAATAAAATGGCACCTAAAATTAATGCAAAAATTACATTTGATGTTGCTCCTGCTCCAATTACTCTTAATTTAGAAATCTTTTTTGCTTTTTCAAATTCTTCTTCATCTGGTTCTACAAATCCTGCAAACATTGCAATGAAAATTGCAAAACCTCCTGTTTTTATTTTTATTTTTTCTAATGCAGCTACAATCCCATGTGCTCCTTCATGAACAACTAGTACAATGGGAATTGACAGTAGAAAATATGTAATAGCAGGTGCAGAAGTTAATGTCACTCCTGGAATAAGTACTGTTAATTCTGAGAATTCTGATTGTGCAACAAAAAAGTTTGAAATATTATTTAACAAAAACCAAAATGCAAAGCCCATCATAATAAAACCTGCGACAACACTTACATCTGCAAAAACTTGAATGCCTCTTTTTGTTCTTCCGAGTAACTTGATTAAAGCATTATTGACACCCTTATTTTTGTATACTAGGCTGTATGCCTTAATTTCAAAACCATATTTTTCTAATTTCAGAACCTTCGCAACTACAACAATAACTACCCATGCCATTAAAACATAGATTATCGAATTCTGAGTAATAAAATCAAGTTCCAAACTAATTGTTAATTTTTTAAAGTACGGACATTTATCGGTTACTATGAAACCTGTAATAATTATCTCAACATATCCTAACAAAAAATCAATTTCTAAAATTGCAAATGATCTTGTAAAAAATAAAATAGTTGCATGTGTCAATATTTCTAAAATTTCTTCAATTTATTCTTGGAAGAATAAGGTGGAACATACGTCTGAATATTTTGCTATTTTCAAAACTATAACAAAAAATAAAAGTGTACTAAAAAAGAAAATTAAAGAAACTCATCCATATGATGTTCCTGAAATAATAGAGGTTGATGTTACTTCTATTAACAAATCATATCTAAACTGGTTAATAGAATCTACAAACTAAGATTCTATTGCATACCGTAACAAAGAAACTATTCCGCCCAAACCTGTTACTCTTAGACCAATATCTGTAGATGAGTCAACACTGTAAATTTTTACTCCTTTATTTTCAAGATCGTTAAGAAAGTTCATCATTTGTTGTTCGTCATTTTCTTGAATTGCTTTGTCAGAAAATACCAGTGATTCAACTGCCCCCATTTGGTTTGCATTAAAAGTTTCATCATACCCCATTGTAAATTTTCTACTTTTTTTGTTTGCAAGAACCATTACTTCGTCAATGATTGATGAAACTTTGGCTAACTTACTATCCGACATTATTTCTTGCATTGTTTGTGATTTTGTAAATATATAAATTCCATCTTCTCCACCAGAATCAATCCCTTCAACTACTTGAATTTTATATTTTTGAAGTTTTTGTGATTTTTCAATAAAGTTTGCAAATCTTTTTTTTGTTTCACCAGGACCGAAAACTACTATTGTATCCCCTTCTTTGAAAATGGTTGATACTGCTTGTTGCACTTGATCAAAAAATCTTTCAATGTTGAAACTAGTTTTGTATCTCTTTCCCCCAGAACCTGAATAAATATTTGGCATAAATTCTAAATGTGTGCCTCTTAATCTTGCAATCCCACTATCACTTGTATCAATTGCAACTAGAACAAAACTTGTTTGATTATTACTTGATTCTAAAAGTTTTTTTTCAATTGGTAACCATTTTTTCTTTGAAATTGTAATTCCATCATTCAGTTTTAAAATAAATGAATGATGTGAACCATGTGGTACTGATTCATTACTTGATTCAATTATTGTACCACTAACTCTTAATCTATCCAGCACATCATCAAGCGAAATTTTTTCTACCATTAATGCAATTCTGACTTTAATTCTTTCTCCCTTGTCTGGTCTTGAATAATCTTTATCTTGTTTTAAAACTCTTGTTGTATCACCAATCACTTTATCATTTTCTTTAATTATACGACGTAAATTCAAAAGATCTTCAGAATCTTCTGGGATGACAGAAATTGAATTTTCATCTATTGTCTTTGTAATCATTGTATTATTCTAATCTACAAACAAAAAGAAGTTTAGCTTGTAGTTTCTTCAGATTTTTTCTTCAGATAATTTTCAACCCAATCTAAAGTAAGAACACCAGATTCAGCTAGATTTGTAAGAGAATTTGAAGAAGCTTCGCCACTTACTTTACCGTTATTTCTTTTTAGTTGTCTCCATTTTAGAGACGTGTTTCCACTTTTTGAATTATAAATAATTCCTAAAACATCTCTTCCATTTACAAATGTAATATCTCTAATTTTTTTTAAAGTTACTTTATCAGCTGCTTCAACATAAATTGCTCCTAGACTATCTTCTCTTTCTGCAAAAACCTCAAAGTCTTCTAAATAACTTCTTGGTGCATATGATTGACATGTACTAGAAATGACAAATCTTCTAAAACTTTCCAATGATGCTGGAGTGTCTATTATAACCATTTTGAATGATTAAACTATTCGCCATTTATCAAGCTTCTTGAAAGACTCAATAGGAATACACTTGAAATATGGCTTACGGGCAGTGATGTAAATATCCCTTTGATTGATGATGAAGATCTTGAGTTCTGAGCCTGTCTCATGATTTTAATTGATGATTTTAATTAAAAAAACATGAAATCTTTGACTGAATATCTGACATTTGAAGTTCAAACACGAAGATCATTTGTCAATATTACTCCTGATGTAAGAAAACTAGTTCAAAAAAGTAAAATCAGAGATGGACTTTGTCTTGTAAATGCAATGCACATAACAGCAAGTGTTTTCATTAATGATAATGAAAGTGGTTTACTTCATGATTATGAAAAATGGTTAGAAGGATTAGCTCCACATGAACCAACCACACATTATGATCATAATAAAACTGGTGAAGACAATGCTGATGCTCATCTAAAAAGACAAGTAATGGGACGGGAAGTTGTGATTGCTATTACCAATGGTAAATTGGATTTTGGTCCATGGGAAGAAATTTTCTATGGGGAATTTGATGGAAAAAGACCAAAAAGAGTTTTAGTTAAAATTATTGGCGAATAATTATCCGAAGTCTGCATCACGTTTTTGACTCTGTGATTCATTCTTTCTTGCAGCTTCTCTGTATTCATCATCATGATTTTGAGGTCCATGTCCACATTTTACACATGCAATCTTGAATCCGTCATCATTTTTTTCATATGTTTCACAGCCGCAGAAACATGCCATGTCTGAATACAATTTCTAAGAAGATATATCTTTTGGGTTGGATTTTCACTTATGTTGATTTACAACATTCACCCATTGGAATTTCATGATCATGTGGACATTTTCTTGGATGCTTTAGCATAACACAGAGAGCATCTGTAAATTGCTTATTCATATGATGTTCTATACCGCATACCATTTCTTCATCAATTTCTACTTTAAGTGCACTATCCATGAGAACTTCTAACAGTCTACTGTTTCTCATCATGCTTGCACCTATTCTTTCACCCTCTTCTGTAAGTCTTACACCTGCTTTGTTGTAATTTACAAGATTTTTATCATTTAATTTTTTGAGCATTTGAACAACACTTGGTTGTCTAATATTGAGCATTTTTGCAATTGTACTAATTTTCACATCCTCATTTCTTTCTTTGATGTGCCAAACTGCTTTTAGATACATCTCAACATGTTCCGCTTCTGCAGTTCCTACAAATAGCATTTCATCGTCATTTAGAATATCCATGCTATACCTTCTTTGAATCTTTTAATAAATATTCAAAGTATTGACGTGCAAATCCTGCTAATCCTGAATGATCTGCCCAAATTGCAACAACATCTGAAGAGTTTATTCCTCCTAATTCCGGACCTAATAAAATTACAACATATCTTTTGTCAGATATTATACCTCCTCCAAACAATCCTTGCTTAATTTTTACAGTTGCAACTCTTTTGATTGATTTGATTGATTCTTTATCCATTTTATCTGATGTTAAAATTGTAATTTTCACTCCTTTATCATGAAGTGATCTTAATTTTGGTAAAGCCTGTTTAACTAAATCTACTCCTGCCTCAGGTAATGCTATCATTACTTCATTTCTGCAACTCTCTACCATTTCTAAAATCTTAGCTGCAATGTTAACTGCCCCAGAAAGTACCCAAATATCTGGTCTTTCACTGGTTCCACTTTTCTCATATAATGGAACTAATTCGTTTAGAATTACATTCTGATTCTGTGAAAAATCAGATTCCATCTTTTGTTTTGTAGTTTCTAGCCCTGTGGAAGGTGATTTTGCAAAATATTTTGTTGGTCTTGAATCATCTGAACCAATCCAGCCTTTATCTTCTAAAGTTCCTAATACCTCGTAAATTTTTGAGTATGGAACTCCTGATTTTTGGCTAAGATCTGATGCTGTTATCTCTCCTGATTTTAGTAAAGCTGAAAATGTTCTGATTTCATAACTTGTAAGACCAATTGTTTCTAAGGCCTTTCTTGTTTTATCAGATATACTCATATGCGATCTAATCGATCAGTTTTGATATTTAAATCAAATATGCCTACCTCCTAAATTCCACACGGGGGCAAGTATGAAATGCGTTATATACTATTTCAGAAAAATCACAATTGTAGAAATGGCACTAATCCAAATATCCAATCAATCAACTAAAAGTTTAGGTAAGAAATCTACAATTAGATTTACTCAAAGTATCTGTCCAGATTGTAACATGATTTTGGATGCTGAAGTATTTGAGAGAGGAAATCAAGTGTTCATGTCGAAAGTTTGTCCAACCCATGGTGAATGTGAGGAATTATACTTTGGTTCTTATGAAATGTACAAGAAATTTAGTACATATTGGATGGATGGTAAAGGTGCTCATTCTCCAAATGTGATGATTGACAAATGCTCATGTCCAAACAATTGTGGATTATGCTCAAACCACTTATCTCATAGTGGACTGGCAAACATGATTGTAACTAACAGATGTGATTTAACGTGTTGGTATTGCTTTTTCTATGTAAAGAAAGGCCTTGAAGGTGCTTACATGTATGAGCCTGATCATACTCAAATTAGAGGAATGATGAAGACTCTGAGAGCTGAGAGACCAATTCCAGGAAATTCTATGCAAATTACTGGTGGTGAACCAATGCTTAGAGAAGATATTGCTGATGTTATTAAAATAATGAAAGAAGAGGGTGTTGATCATATTCAAATGAATACTAATGGTATTAGACATGCAATGGATCCAGAGGCAGCAAGAGAAGTAAGACTTGCTGGATGTAACAACTTGTATCTTTCCTTTGACGGTGTAACTGCAAGAACAAATCCAAAGAATCACTGGGAAATTCCATATGCACTTGACAGTTGTAGAAAAACAGGTACTACTGTAGTATTTGTTCCAACAGTAATCAAATCAATCAATGATCACGAATTAGGTGGAATTATCAGATATGCACAAAAGAATATGGATGTAGTTCATGCTGTAAACTTCCAACCAGTATCATTAACTGGAAGAATGGGAAAATCTGAACGTGAAAAATATAGAATCACAGTTCCTGATTGTATTCAAAGAATTGAAGAGCAAACAAACGGTGAAGTAACTGTTGATGACTGGTTCCCAGTTCCAAGTTGCATGCCATTAACAAATGTAATTGAAGCATTCTCAAGTAAACCAAAGTATGAATTATCAATTCACTTTGCTTGTGGTGCAGGAACATACATCTTTGAAGATGCAGATACAAAGAAATTTGTTCCATTAACAAAATTCTGTGATATTCAAGGAATGTTAGAACTCTTTGAAGATAAAGCAGAAGAGATTCGTTCTGGTAAAAACAAATACTTTACAATGCTTGAAGTCGTGAGAAAACTCAAAGGCTTCGTTGATACAAAGAAGCAACCAGCGGGATTGGACTTGGCAAAAATGTTTGGTAATATACTCATGAAGAGATCATTTGATTCAGTAGGCTCATGGCACGTTAAAGGATTATTCCTTGGTATGATGCACTTCCAAGACAAATACAATGAAGATCTTGAAAGATTGCAAAGATGTGATATTCATTATGTAACTCCAGACCTTAGAATAGTTCCATTCTGTGCATTCAATGTAATTCCAGAATGGTATAGAGACAGAATCCAAAAGAAATACTCTATCACTGTAGAGGAATGGGAAGAAAGAGAGGGCGTTAAATTAGAAGATGGGTTATATCGTGGCCTTATGAGACGTGGAGCAGGTGATGAGCTTGCTGCTGGTTGTGCAAAGAGCCAAATGTTCCATGACGCATCACAAGCAACAATGTAAAATACAATTTTTTAAAACCAAAATTTTCTTCAAAAGAGTATTATCCACTAGAATTAGTGTCCAT
Organism: Candidatus Nitrosopumilus sp.; assembly: GCA_029860565.1. Taxonomy (GTDB): domain Archaea; phylum Thermoproteota; class Nitrososphaeria; order Nitrososphaerales; family Nitrosopumilaceae; genus Nitrosopumilus. Next base: position 6,518 of record JAOUAY010000012.1, on the reverse strand, counting down.
TTGATGATTACCCAAGATACATTATTTAGAATTGGGAATTTTAATTTTAGATTTAATCATCTATTGGTAATTGGAATCTTGATAATTGCATTTTCAGTTTCATTCTTGATTCGTTCTCAAGGGGCCGAATATGGATATGAGCTAAATGAATTTGATCCTTTTTTTAATTTCAGAGCAACTCAATACCTTCTTGAAAATGGACTATCAGAATATTTCAATTGGCATGATAGCATGAGTTGGCATCCAAATGGACGAGATGTTTCTGCAACCTCACAAACAATGCTTCACATAACAGCTGCTTTGACCTATCAGATTTTTGGAGGTAATTCCAGTCTTTATGATTTTACAATTTTGTTTCCTGTAGTTTTTGGATCCTTGACAACAATTGTTATTTTCGCCCTAGTGCGAGTAATTGGTGGGACAACTGCAGGTCTTTTTGCAGCATTATTTTATTCGGTCTCTGTTCCTATTGTACTTAGAGGTACACTTGGATGGTTCAAATCAGAACCTTTGGGGCTTTTCTATGGATTACTAGGATTGTATTTGTTTCTCAGTGGAATAAAATCTGAGAATAAGAAAATTACAATTTCAAAATTAGTTACCGGCGGGGTTATGTTGGGCTTTGGACTGTCTTCTTGGGGTGGAATTCAATTCTTTGTAATACCTATAGGCATTTTTATTCTCGTTCTTCCGTTTGTTAGAAAAGATCATTCTTTCCTAATTTGGAGCATTCCTCTGTTTGTAGTATCTTTTCTACTAACTATTGTCTTATTTGAGAGACCTGGAATAGAATTTGTTTTTGGGTTGGGTGGATTCTCACTGATTATCCCAACAGGATTTCTAGTAGCTAATACAATAATTCAAAAGTTTAGCAACCCTGAAAATCAAACTAGAAACAGCCTATTTTTTCTATTTACAGTCATAATAGCTGGGTCTGTATTGATTTTTGTAAATGCTGATTCTGAATTTTTACCTCTTCCTAGTTATAGGTACCTTAATGCCATTAATCCATTTCTTACTACAACAGATCCGCTAGTTGATTCAGTTTCAGAACATGCTACAACAACATTGGCACAATCATTTTTCTTTCATTCGGTACTGATGATATTTGCTGGCATTGGAATATGGTTAATCCTAAGCAGAAAAACTGAAAATCTAAAAAATGACATGATGGGATTTGCATTGGTTATAGGACTCCTAGGAGTATATGTTAGTTCAGCATTTGTACGTCTAGAAGTTTTTGCGTCTGTTTCAATAATAATTCTATCATCTATTGGTTTATCTCTACTTACAAAAAAAATCTTTCAAAGAAAATCTGGATTTAACCAAATTGGAAACCCTACAAAGATTTCTTTTGTTATAGTAATAACAGCTCTACTTTTTTCTCCCCTAGTTATATCGACAAATGGAAACTGGATTGATAGCGTAAAAATTCCTGCAACAATTCTAAATGGCGGAACGATATACCCTATCGTTACTAATGATTGGAAAGATTCATTGGAATGGATCAAGAAAAATACACCAGAAGATTCTGTGATTGCTGCTTGGTGGGATTATGGTTACTGGATCACTACGCTATCAGAAAGAACAACCTTAGCAGATAATGCAACAATAGATTCCAAAAAAATATCAGAAATTGCAACAGTATTTCTTAATCCTCCTGATGAGGCTTGGAACAAATTACAAGAAATGGATGCTGATTATGTGTTGGTGTTTGTAGCAGGACAAAAGATCGATGTTCTTTCAGACCAATCCCTTTACACTCTAGAGGGAGGTGGAGATGAGTCTAAAAAACAGTGGTTTATGAGAATTGCAGAAGAACCACTAGAAAAATATCTTTATTCAGATGGAATAAGCGGAACTGAATATTTTTGGAATGATACTCTGTTAGGTCAGATGTTTCCATTTACCGTTATTGGTTATGTTGATCTTCAAAATCCAAATATACAATCTGAAGTTTACATACCTGGATTTACCCCAATATATGTAAAAGACATTAAATACCAATCTGATGGAAATGGTCCTTTAAGATTAGTTTACTCTTCTCCAGGATATGAAAATGAAAAAACAGGTCCAATGATTGGAGTATTTGTTTATGAAATTAACAGAGATTATCTATGAAACATCAATAAAATTATCAAATTAATATTTTTTTGAAAAATAGAAAAAATCATTGTCCTATTTTCAGAATTCATTTTTGTTTATGTGAAAAGAGAAATTTCGTTAAAATACAAGATTAGTCTAAAGACTGGTTCCATCAATTACTATATTGTCCATGTTTTAAAACAAAAATATGATAATGAATTTGTAGCAGTGCTCTAATTAATCTTAGATTTGTCTTCATATTCTCTGACTCATTGTTTCTCTCTCTATTGAGTATGGACTACAATTCTTTTTTCTTACAGTAACAACATCAATGTAAATCATAAGCTATTCAAATTTAAGAATCAGTATTTTGTATTCATGAATATTTTGAATTTGCCAATAGGGTTAGAAAGAACACGTCTTGTATTGTATCGTTTTGATATAAAATTTCTGAGTGAGTTTTCATAAAATGTGTCATTATTTGAAAAATATCCATTCAGAAAGAACCTAAAACTCTTCAAACCTTTTCCACGTTTCAATAATAATATGGATCTTAGAAATGTATGTAACAAAGGATAGCCAAGCGCACGCATGGCATATCCGTAATTATAATACATTTTAGGCTTGTAAGTAATAGCAGTTTTTCTGGAAGTCTTTGTAATGATATCGTCATAATACCTCACATTGAATCCTAACTGCATTGCCTTTACACATACATACGTTTCAAAACCAAAATTGACTGGTAATTTGGATCCTATTGTTTTCCAATATTCTTTCCTGATAACACGTCCAGATCCTCTTGGTGCAGTTGCTATTTCGCCTTGTATTGCACCTGAGGCAACAACTGAATCATCTATTATCATCCTTCTAGTTAACTGCTCAAAATAGTTGTGTGGTAATATGTGATCAGCACCAACTATTGAAACAAAATCAAGATTATCAACATCTAATTGTTTTAGACCATAATTGAAAATCTTTGCAAGTTCTGGACGTGTTACCCAATTATCATGAATTTCAGGAAAAGTCAAAATCTTAACATCAAAATTTTTGGCAATTTTTACGGTATCATCGGTGGAATTATCATCAACAAATATTATTTGTTGTAACGGTATTGTTTGTTTGAATAAAGCATCAAGAGTGTCATAAATATTCTCAGCCTCATTTCGAGCAATGACAACAGTTCCTATTTTCGGATAGTCATTGATATTTTCTTTCATTACTCATATTCAAGTTATGAATGGACTACATTTTATTTTTTACAATAGGCAAAAATCAAACGTCATGGGAGTTTGTAATTGAAAATAATCTGATGAAAATTATTTAGATTAATCTTGTATAGTATTATGAAAAAATAATGTTTTATCTCTTGGTAAACTTTTAACTATTAACATCAAGGTCTGATTTTTTTTCAATATCCCTCAAGAATTTTCTGAATTTTTGAACTTCGTCTTTTGAAGCCTTTCCTTCAATAATGTCAATCATCATTCTAAAGTTTCTTGCCATAAATGGATTATTCAGCAATGATTGTTCATTTTCTATTTTTATCTGAGTCTTTCTATGCCATGCTCCAACTGCAATTGAAACTGGAAAGTAAATACCTACAAATAAAATAATAAACATCCATAATTCCGAAAAAATATCATTTAAAAATTCGACTCGTTCTATTAATAATCTATGAAAAATCAATATAAAATTTGAAAATGATAATAAAAATATCAGATATACGCTATGACCTAATCTAAAGTCAAACCAGCGCCTTCTAAACCATTTAGAATTCATTTCACTTTACATGAAATCTTTCTAGTAATTAACATTAAATTTTACCACTCAATGAACATATTTTTAAAAATACCAAATAAATTATTAAAAATATATTAAATTAAAAAAATGGCAAAACAATTCTGAATGATGTTAGAAATCATAACTTTTTTTAATAAAATTTATAAAAGTTCATTTTAAATAAGGTTTCAAATTTTTTGTTTTAAATGGAAAATTCAACTAAACATAATAATTCGTTAAGAACAGTTGAATGGAAAAATAACAAAGTTGTAATGATTGATCAAACCAAATTACCAAATGAACTTGTATTTGTAGAATATGATGATTTTAATCAAGTTGCAGACGCAATTAGTACTCTGGTAGTTAGAGGTGCACCTGCAATTGGTGTATCCGGTGCTTTTGGATTAGCATTAGCAGCATTACAAAGTAAGGCAACTATTAAAGATGAATTATTATCAGACTTGGAACATGCCAGAAAAATTCTCTTTGCAACCAGACCTACTGCAATAAACTTGGGTTGGGGATTAGAGAAAATCATGGATGTTGCAACGTATGGAAATTCTGTAGAACAAATAAAAGAATTAGTTATTTCTAAAGCCAAACAAATGGCAGATGAAGATATTGAAATTAACAAAACCATGGGAAAGATGGGTTCAGTTCTTTTTGATAATAATGATACTATTATGACTCATTGTAATGCTGGTGCATTAGCTACAGTTGCTTATGGAACAGCTTTAGGTGTTATTCGTGCAACGAGAGAGAGTGGAAAAAATATCAAAGTAATAGCAACTGAGACTAGACCAATTCAACAAGGTTCAAGACTGACTGTTTTTGAATTAAAACATGATGGATTTGATGTCAGCCTTATTCCAGATACTGCTGTGGGGTATTCAATGGCTAATGGATTAGTGAATAAAGTGGTAGTTGGTGCTGATAGAATTGTAAAGACAGGTCATGTCTTTAATAAAATCGGAACTTATCAGGTAGCAACAATGGCAAAACAACATGGAATTCCATTTTATGTAGCAGCGCCATTATCCACTATTGACATGGAAACAAAGGCTGAAGATGTAATTATCGAGATGCGAAAAGGATCTGAAGTCACTGGAATAGGTGAAAAAAAGACTGCACCTGATGATATTAACGTGATTAATCCGGCATTTGATATGACACCGCCTGAATTAATTTCAGGAATAATTACCGAAAAAGGCGTGGCTACGGCCCCGTATGAAGAATCACTTAAAAAATTATTTCAAGCTAATTTATAGAAAGTTTTTATTGTTTTTGAAACTGCAATTTACAATATGAGTACTGTTTCTGCACAAGCGATTGAAGATTCTTTAAAGCAGTGCATGGATCCTGAAGTTCCTCTCAATATTGTAGAAATGGGATTGATCTATGGCATTGATGTCACAGAAAATAATGATGTTAATATCAAGATGACAATGACTACACAAGGTTGTCCACTTCATGAAACTCTAGTACAGGATGCAACAAGATATGCCAAAAAAGTTCCTGGAGTAAACAATGTAAAAATAGACATTGTATGGGAACCTGCATGGTCAATGGATAAAATGACTGAAGAAGGAAAAATTAAAATCAAAAATATGGGTGCTAATATGAATACACCCGCACCCATTAACTATGAAACTGCATTACCTCAAGGAGTTGGAAAATTAATCAAACAAGATGATGGTTCTATGGTCTTAGCAAACGAACATGAACAAGGATTTATGGTAAATCAAGCAATTGTTGATTTCTGGAAATCTTGTAATGGACAACGTAAAGTAACAGAACTAGTACAAGTATTTGCACAACAAACTGGATTACAACGAAATCAAGTAGAAAAAGAAGTCATGCAGTTATTGCAACAACTACGTGAGGGTGGATTAATTGCAATTGCTGGTCAGCCTAATACACCAAACGTTGAATTTAAAAAATAATCTTAAAAAATATAATTAGAATTTGCACCATCAAAATTTATTGTGACGCCTGATAGGTATTTTATATTATTTTCAATAATAGCTTTAACAAAATTTCCAATTTCTTCAGGTTCACCTAGTCTTTTCATAGGTAATGTTTTTTTAAATTCTTCAACATTTTCTATTAGTTCTTGAGTTCTATCTGTATTGATTGGACCTGGCGCGATATTGATACAACTAATGTTTTTTTGAGCATATTCTTTGCTTAAAATTTTAAAAACTTCGCTAAATGCAGCACGATATGCTGAAGAAATTATCAATTTTGTGTTTGGTTCTTTAATCACGTTAGAACTTATCAAGAAAATGTATCCGTCATCGTTAATTTTCATTTTTTGTAAAATAGTACAAAATCCTAAAAATAATTGATTATGGTATAGTTTCCATTCATCTTCAGTAATAGTTGAGAATGGTTTTGGAGCAGGCCCTCCTGTATTTAGAATCAAAATATCAGTTTGAGTATGTTCTTCTAAAAATTTTTTGACACTATTCAAATCCGAAGTATCAATATCATTTTTAGAAGCTGCAAAAATGTCGATTTGTATTGATTTGAGTGAATCTGAAATTGCCTTACCTATTCCACGTGAACCGCCAAGAACAATTGCCCTAGTCATGTTACTCTCAATAAATTCGATAATTAAATTTCTTTAGTACACAAAATACTTCTTATTAAAA
>JAOUAY010000076.1 GCA_029860565.1 Candidatus Nitrosopumilus sp. | reverse complement strand
TCCATTGCTTGAATTAGTTTTAGATTATCTTGGTGAGATTTTACTGCGATTCTAATGTAATGATTATTCAAACCTCGAAAGTTTTTACAATCTCGAATCAAGATTTTATATTTCAATAATTTTTTTTGAAGTTTTGTAGAGTCTTGTTGTGTTTTAATCAGAATAAAATTGGTTGAAGAATCATGACATTCAAAGCCTGGAAGATTAGAAATCTTTTTTCTAAGAAAATCAGATTCCTTTTTTATTATTGATTTTGATTTTGTAAGATGAGATTTATTTTTGATGGCAATTATGCCTGCCTCTTGAGCTAAAGCATTAACACTCCAAGGAATCTTTATCTTTTGTAAAATATCTATAATTTGTTTTGAAGATCCTGCATAACCAACTCGAATACCAGCTAGACCAAATGATTTAGTAAGTGATCTTAATACAAAGAGGTTATCATATCGTTTTACTAAATTTAGAACAGACTGATTGGATTGTGGAACTAGTTCAATAAAGCACTCATCAACAAATACAAGACAAGATTTTCGTTTAGCAGATGATATGATTTTTGTTAGTTGTTTTTTTGATAAAATAGTTCCAGTAGGATTATTTGGATTGCAAACAAAAATACATCCATTCATAGGAATTTGAGAAATAAAGGAATCAAGATTTTCAGAAAGATTCATTGTTTTAAAAAAAATAATCTTACAATCAGCAAGTTTTGCTGCAATTTCATATTCCTCAAATGTAGGTACAGGAATCAAAATAGGTTTTTTTGGTAAAAATGTACTGCAAAAATTATAGATTATCTCAATGGCACCATTTCCAACAATTAAATTTGTATTTGACAATCCAGTATATTTTTTGAGGCCAGATATCAAATCACCAGAATACAAGTCTGGATAAAATTCCATTATATTCAACCTTTTTTTTAGGATTGATTTGACAGGGGTAGGTATCCCAGCAGGAGTAATGTTTGAACTAAAGTCCACGATACTAGAATCTCGATTATCTACAGAATACCTACCTCCGTGGACTATAGGATTATGTGTTGTAATGGCGTATCTTGTCCTTATTTTCACAGTATCAAATAGAAACAAGTAATATAGTAGCTTTTGGTGATCTGAAAAAAGAATATTAATTGAAACTGATCAAGTTTAATAAAATGGGGAAGAAAAGAGTAGCAATTATTGGAGTAACAGGTGCCGTAGGACAGGAATTTGTCCAATCTTTAGAGAATCACCCATGGTTTGAAGTAACTCAAATTGCTGCTTCTGAGCGTTCAGCAGATAAGAACTATCTGGATGCAATTAAAGACGTAAGCGGAATTGTGGCATGGGATGTTGGTGGAGAAATTCCTGAGTACATAAAGTCAATGACTGTCAAAAAAATTGATGATCTTGATGTATCACAATTAGATTTAGTCTTTTCAGCAGTTGAATCTGTAGCTGCAAGAGATATTGAAACTAAAATGGCAGCAGACTTGCCAGTAATTTCAACTAGCTCTGCATACAGATATGAAGAAGATGTTCCAATTCTCATTCCAGGAGTAAATGATGAACAGTCTGAATTACTTGAAATTCAAAAGAAAAATCGTAACTGGAAAGGTTGGGTAGCACCACTTCCAAACTGTACTACTACGGGTTTAGCAATTACATTAAAACCATTACTAGAAAAATATGGTGCAAAAAAAGTCATGATGACATCAATGCAGGCAATCTCAGGTGGTGGAAAGTCAGGAGTATCAGCAATGGGAATTACTGACAACATCATTCCATATATTCCAAAGGAGGAAGAAAAGGTTAGAACTGAGACAAGAAAAATTTTAGGAAAACTCAAGGATGGTAAAATTGAAGATGCAGACATTAGAATTAGTTGTACATGTACCAGAGTTCCTGTGATAGATGGACATACTGAATCTGTCTTTGTTGAGACTACAGATGAAATTGATCCTTCAAAAGCTAAAGAACTCTACAATTCATACAATCAAAATATGTCTGTTGAAGGATTGCCTTCTGCACCAGAAAAATATTATGCATTTCATGAAGATCCAACTAGACCTCAACCAAGGATGGAAAGATCAGTAGGTGATGGGATGACTACAACAATTGGAAGAGTAGAAAAAGAAGAATTATTTGAAAATGGACTCAAATACATGTTGTTCTCGCATAACAAGAAAATGGGATCTGCAAAAGGCGCAGTTTTATTAGCAGAAATGTTATACAAAAAAGGCAAGATTTAGATAATTTATTGTAATTTTTACAATAATAACTTTATAAGATCCAGAAATCTAGATCGACTTAGGTGTTTTAAACGGCAAAAGTGGATGAATTAGATTTACAAATTTTATCAGAATTATCACATGATGCTTCAATTTCAGTTCCACGTCTATCAAAAAAAATTAATGTTAATTCATCAGTAGTATATTCAAGAATAAAAAGACTAGTTAAAAAAAAATTAATTGAACGTTTTACAATTGTTGTAAATGATGAAGAACTTGGATATAATGTTAAAGCTCTAACTGGAATTAATATGGATACAAAAAAACGAGACCACATCATTGAAGAATTATTCAAGATTGAAGGAGTTAGAGAAGTTGCAGAAGTTACAGGTAGATTTGACATACTAGTAACTATGTATTCAAAATCATTAGATCAAATGCATAAAATGGTATCTGAACGAATTGGTAGGATTGAAGGAATTCAATCTTCAGAATCATTTATTGAAATGAAATCACGGATGAAAGCAATGCCATATATGCCATCAAAGGATAGTGATTAGTATTGCAAAAACAAAAGTCAGAATCTAGAGTTGCCGTATATTATGAATTAACAAAGCCAAAAATTTGGTATTTACTTGTATTTACTGCATTTGGTGCTGCATTAACGGCATCTAATATTTACGATATTGAAATTTCTCCAGCAACATGGATTTTGATGCTATTTTCAGTTGCAGCTGGTTCAGCCGCTGCAAATACTTTAACAAATTATCATGATAGAGATATTGATGCAATAATGGAAAGGACAAAAGAAAGGCCCCTTCCATCAAAAAGAATCTATCCTGCAATTAAAGCAAGGAATTTTGGATTAGTGTTAGCTGGAATATCATTAGTTCTAGCATTTGGAATTTCTTTTACAACAACATTAGAACAAGGTATATGGGCAACTGCTTTCATTGCATTTGCATTAGTAAATAATATCATTATTTACTCATATGTATTAAAACGAAATTCCAGAACTAACATAATTTTAGGCGGATTATGTGGAGGTTCACCACCAATGATTGGATGGGTAGCTGTAACTATGTCAGATTTATGGACAATGGGTCTTGCAATGGCAGGATTAGTGTTTATTTGGATTCCAATGCACATTTGGGCTTTGACATTACATTTCAAGGATGATTACAATAAAGTAAATGTTCCAATGTTAACTGCAGTACAATCTGAAAAAACATCAGCTAGAGCTATTGCAGGCTCAACTGTAGTAATGGTATTGTTTTCAATTGCCCCATTCTTCTTAACAACTGAAAATGGTAATGAGATGGTAGGTGCAGTATATCTATGGACAGCAATTGCCTCAGGTGCATTAATGATAGGATTATCAATGTGGGTAATATTCAAACCGATGGAAAAAGCTGCATGGACTTTGTTTAAATTTTCTAGTCCATATTTAGCAGTATTATTTATTGCATTAATGATAGATTCAGCATTATAATATACTGACACCGTCATCAAGACTGTTAAGCTCTTTAGTAATTTTTGAATGTTCTGCTACTAATGTTTCAAGATCATCTTTTAATTTTACAGAATCCCATTTTGAATTAATTAATGAAGATAATTTTACAACAACACTCCATTGAAGATTATTTTGTTCGTCAATTAATTCTAAAAATCGTTTACCTTTTTCATCATCATTCATAATTTTTTGATATTTAGCAATCATAAAAAGTTAGCATAGGTAATTACATAATTTCAAAGTTTTATTAGTAAATAGTCATTATTTTTCATATTGCAATGTAGTATTTCAGAGTGTAAACACAAAGCATTGGAAACAGTAAAAATCAGTTTTAAAGAAACTAGAAATCTATGCAAAGAGCACCATAAATTATTTAAAAACAAGGATAGAAAGTATCTTACAAACTTTTCTAAAGCATCTGAATTTTTGTAAAATTAGATTATGGTATTTCAATATTTGGAATTATTAAAAGATTTAACATCTACTATTCTTAAACAAGAATATGGCAGTCAAGAAGAAAAGTGTAGTTAAGAAGAGACCAGTTAAAAAGACAACACCTAAACCAAAAAAACAAGTTAAAAATTCACCAAAAAAACCAGAATTTGAAAAAGCGTGGAAAGAATACAATTCTGCATTAAATGGTTGGAAAGAATCTCTTGCACATTGGCAAAAGGCTACAAATGAAACTCTGATGACATATCACGATGCTTGTCAAAAAGCAGTAGAATCAGATGCAGAGTTATTAAAAAAAGTTAGTTCCAGTTGGGAAAATACTTGGGAAGAAATTGGTCCTGAATATATCAAACAACAAACAAAGATGATTGAAAATATATTTAAAGAAACTAACATTGAATCAATAAAGAAATTCAATGAACAGTGGGAAAAATTTCTCAAAACCTCTGGAGATGATTCAATTATGGCATATCAGGAAGCCATTAAACAATTCAATCAAACATGGCAGTCAAAACAAATGTAATTTTATAAATTTTGATATAACAAAAAATTTCAGTATTTTTCATTTTAACAATTGGAAATAATTTACTTTTGTAAATAGAAAAAATCTCTTCGAATATCAGATTCCATTTTTCACAATTATTTCTTCTAGATTTTCAATGTTTTTTAGTTTTACATTTAACACAATATGTATCTAAAAAATAAGATTCTAAAATAATTACGTCATTTTTTCTAAATCATGAAGTTTTTTCTCTATATCATCAAGTTTTTTATTTTGTTTTTGTAGAATTTGGATTATGTCATATTCAGTTTTAACTATTTCAAGATTTTTGATTTCTTTTTCTAATTCCTTTGCTTTAGAGAATTGTTCAGGAGGAAGTTCTTCTACAGATTCTTTTGGCAGCGAACCCCTAGAACTAGAAGGTAGTTCTGATTCTAAAATTGGATTAGATTTTATTAATAATAATTCGGGTAAATCACCTAGGTAATCTAATTTTACTTTATTTTCATCAATACGAAGATATGGAATACCTCCAATAGAGAAAGTTTGAATTTTGTGACCTTTTTTCCAGGAATTTTTTCCATTGTAAATTGTAATGTAAGATAATCTATTTTTGATGTCAGAAGTAATAGTCGAACGATCTATAGGTTCACCTAAAGTAATCCCTAAATCAGTATCTTGATGTCGTATAGCAGTAGAGATTAAATTTTTAGAATCATATCTAACTTCTGAAATTAAGTAGTCAGCCCATTTTTTCATTATAAAAAATAATAATTAGTTTCTACTATTTAACAACCTCAATTAAGATAATTTAGATGGTTTAATCTCATCTACAAATGAAATTAACTACAATATATCACCTAAGTCAAATGATTTTAAAATAAAAGCAAGCACACCGGATTTAACATAATTCAAAAATATTCATTTTGTCATTTGAAATTAATATGATTATTTTATTTGATATGTTCTTCTACTTTATTTTTTAAAATAATAATTTATGACAATTATTCATCATAAGAGCTAAAAAACTTATTTTAGGTTGTATCAAAAAATACCTTTGAATTATTTTAAATCCAGCATGAATTTCACATACTACATCAGAATTATTAATCAAAAGAAAATATTTTATTAACAATCTTAACTTACTAATTGAAAAATTCAGTTATCATAATTTTTGCCACATAACATTATCAAAGAAATCAAATTTATCAATATGAGTGTCTAGGAATAAAACAAACATCAAATCAAGTTCAGAAAATAAGATTATAATTGGCATGATATCAATATTAACAAATGGAGATTTCTATAGAACCATGGAAAAAATTGATTATTCACGAAGTAATTGAGTATAAATTTGAAGATTGGGTAAAACAAATAGCATTTAGTACTAGATCATCAGGTGGAGGAATTCCTACTATGCAATGGACAAATGGAATTGTTTTCTCTCCAGCAAATTTTCCAACAACTAATTCTACAGTTGAAGAGCAACTGAAAGGAGTATTGCATTGGTCTTCAGTGTCCTTTGCAATTAAAGAAAAATTTGAAAAACAAATTGTAAAAGAAAATGCTACAATAAATTTAGTAGATGTAAGTGTAAATGAAATTTTTAAAGAGTTGGCAACAAGTTTAAAAACACAATCAAAATATGC
>JAOUAY010000075.1 GCA_029860565.1 Candidatus Nitrosopumilus sp. | reverse complement strand
AGAATTTGGACAAAAATCATGTTATTTCAGGCGTCCTTGAAAGTATTAGTGAAAATACTGTTGATGGAATTACTGGACCTATGTTTTATTATGCACTTTTTGGATTACCTGGAGCATTTGTGTATAGGGTAATTAACACTGCAGATTCAATGATTGGATACAAGACTGATATTTTCAAAAATATAGGATGGTTTGGAGCAACTTGTGATACAATTTTGAATTATATTCCATCTAGACTTACAGGATTATTAATGATAATTTCTGCTGCAATTTTACAAAAAAATTGGAGAGAATCATACCGAGTTATGATAAGAGATGGCAAAAAAACTGAAAGTCCTAATGCAGGATATTCTATGGCTGCACTTGCAGGTGCTCTTGAAACGACGTTTGAAAAGATAAATCATTACAAATTAGGTGATGGCGAAATTACCCTAACAAAACAACATGTACACTCTGCAATTTCGATAATGAAGCTTACCTCGATTCTTTTCTGTGGAATGATAGTTATTCCGATAATTACTGTTTTATCTCTAGTTGGATGGTGGATTCATGCTTAAAGAGATTGGTTCTGTTTTTTCTTTTCTAACAATTTTTCCATCAACAAATGCAACCTTAGAAAGTATTGCAAAATACATGTATATTTTTCCTATCGTTGGAATTGTTATTGGACTTTTAGTTGGTTCATTGGGTTTTGGATTATCTTTCTTTTTAGAACCTTTGTTAGTAAGCTTGTTAGTCGTTGCATCAATTGCAATAGTTACTGGAATACATCATGCAGATGGTTTGGCTGATTTTGCAGATGGGTTGATGGTAAAAGGTTCAAAAAATAAAAAACTTGAAGCTATGAAAGATCTCTCTACTGGTTCAGCAGGTATTGTTACAATTGTGTTATACATTATTGGTCTGATAATTACCCTTTCTCTTACCAGTGGCTTTGATTTGTTTAAGGCAATTTTAATTAGTGAAATTTTAGCAAAATTTTCAATGGTTTTAATGGCTAGTTTAGGTAAATCAGCTTCATTAGGCTCAAATTCTCCATTTGTTGAATTTATGAAAGATAAGAAAAAAATTATGGCAGCATTTCTCATCATGCTTATTCCTGTAATCATAATTGGTGAAACTACAGGTTTGATTATGCTTGGTGTGACTATTGTCTTGACTCTGTTTCTCTTAGTTTTGTCTACTCGTAGTTTTGGTGGCATTACTGGCGATGTACTAGGAGCCACTAACGAATTCACTCGATTAGCTTCTTTGATGGTGTTTGTTTCTATATGATTGGACTTGTTATGGCTGGTGGCAAAGGCACCAGAATGAATTTAGATGATGAAAAATTATTACTCAAATACAAAAAACCTGTAATTCTTCATGTAGTTGATTCATTAAAAAATTCAAAATCTTTTTCAAAAATACTAGCTGTTACCAGTTGTAATTCTCCTAAAACAAAAAAATTGCTGGAAGAAAATGACATTGAAATTTTTGATGCATCCGGAATTGGCTATGTAGTAGATCTAAATTCAACACTAAAAACTATTCATGATCATGTTTTAGTTACCTCTGGTGATTTACCATTGCTTGATGGAGAAATAATCAAAACAATAACAAATCAATATAATCCTAAAAAAATTTGGACTAGCATTCTTGTAACTAACAAATTTTTAACTACTCTTGGTCTAGAATCTAATTTCTCTGTTGATTTTGATGGCCAAATATGCCATTATACTGGAATTTCTTTGATTAATTCAGAAAAAATTTCTTCTCTGGAAAATCTGGTTGAAAATTATATTATAATTGATGATAAGAGAATTGCATTTAATCTAAATTCAAAACGGGATTATGATTTACTCCGCACTACCTGAGATCTTACCATTTATCTGGGCTTTTGAACCCGTTGGTTCTGATATTGCATTTCCACAGGAATTACATGCTACCTGTGTAGATGCATGAGAATAAACTACCTGTAGTTCACCGCATTCATTGCAATTGACTTTTTGAAACTTGCTAGATGGTTTCGGAATCTCAATATGATCTTTCTTCATGCTGCCACCAACTCAAATTTCTTAATTCTAATACCTGGTTTATTGTATTTCTTTTTACAAACAGTACATGTCATGATAGGAGTAACTTTCTTAGTAACTTTAGCTGGTTTTGCTAGTTTTGGGAATTTCTGTCCACCATATCCCTTTTTACGCTCTGCATGTCGGCGTTCACCTCTAGCAGAACCACGTCTTTTTCCAGCCTTGTAAATGGAGACCTTTTGTTCAGTATGCGTTTTACATTTTACACAATACTTTCTGATCACCTTGGGAATGTTCATATCAACAAGACCTCTTCGACCGTAATTTAAGCATTGAATCTATAATAGGCGCAAAAACCAATAAAAAGTTGTGACTTCTAGTCTAGCAAACTCGATCCAATCATTAAATTCTGTAGCAATGGGTGACAAAAAAGCCGATCTGATTTTAAAAAATTGTAATTTATTATCTGTCTATACTAGGGAAATAATTCCAAAAATCCAGATTGCTATTATTAATGATAGAATTGCATATGTTGGCCCTGATGCTACACATACACTTGGTTCAAAAACTACAGTAATTGATGTAAAAGAAAAATATGTCAGTCCTGGTTTTGCCGATCCACATTTACATATTGATCAATTTGTATTACCATCTGAATTTGCCAAAAAGGCTCTTCTTTGTGGTGTTACTTCTCTTTTTTCTGATCCAATTGATATTGTTAGTGTTGCAGGATATAGGGGGTTTCAAGAATTTCTCAAACTTGGTGAAAATCTTCCAATTCGAATCTTTCAGGTAGTTCCAGGAGGTCTTCCAGTTGATGCAAAATTTAGTAACAGTAAATCTCTATCATTATCACAAGAAAAATCTGCAGTCAAACATCCCCACGTTCTTGGTTTGGGTGAAGTCTTTTCATGGACTAAAGTTACTCTTCGTGATCCTAACACCATGAAATCACTCTCTGCAATGCTTGAGTGCGATTGCATAATTAATGGACATACTGCAGGTGCAAGTGAAAAAAAACTTAACGCATATGTCTCATCTGGAATCCTATCTTGCCATGAACCCATCAATTTTGATCAAGTTTTAGAAAGATTACGTCTTGGAATGTGGATAATGATTAGAGAGGGTTCTATTCGACGTGATTTGAAGGAAATAATTCCACGTGTTTTGTCTCACGGAACATATCTTAATCGCTTAATGTTTTGTTCTGATGGTCTTGATCCACTTGACATTACCAAATTTGGTCACATTGATCATTGTATACGTGAATCAATCAAACTCGGTCTAAAACCTATAGACGCAATTACGATGGCATCTAAGAATAACTTTGACTATTATAATATGGGAAAAGATCTTGGTGGCATAGCACCTGGAAAACTAGCTGATATTCTGATTTTCAATGACTTGAAATCATTTAAACCAAACAAAGTCTTTGTTGGAGGAAAACTTGTAGTCTCTAATGGAAGTATTGTAACTCCTATCAAGAAAAAAATAATTTCTCCCTGGATTAGAAAAACTGTTAAACTAAAAAATTTCTCAAAAAATGATTTCCTTATAAAATCAAAAAAGAAACAAGTTCTTACAAATACCATTTTTATGCAAACTGAAATTATTACAAAGATAGGTTCTGCTGAGCTTCACTCAAAAGACGGTCATGTGTCTGCCTCATTGGATTCTGACATTTGGAAAGTTGCAGCTTTTGATAGAATTCATGGAACCAATCAACATTCTATTGGATTTCTTGAAAATTTTGGTGCTGATATAGGTGCATTTGCTTCTACGTGGAGTTTTCATGAAAATGATATGATAGTTATTGGTTCAAATGATTCTGATATGGCACTCGCTTCCAATCATATTATCAAGAATCAGGGTGGACTTGTTGTAGTTAAATCTGGAAAAATTATTGCTTCTTTACCTTTACAATTGGCTGGAATTATTTCAACTGATTCTTTTGAAAAGGTTTCATCTAATTTTGAAAAAATTAATAACACTATTGTTGATTCTGGATGTATTTTTTCAAGACCTCATTTAATTCCTTTATTCTTACCTTTTTTGGCTTTACCCTCTGTTAGAATTCTTTCAGGCGGGATCGTGGATGTAAAAAAACGATGTTACATCCAACCGATCAACTAAGCAATGTTAAAAAGGGGGATTTAGTGAATTGAAGCTGAATCTAAATGGCATCAATTCAACAAGGACCAAATGGACCTGTTTTAGTTCTCAAAGAGAGTGCTTTACAGCAAAAAGGTAAAGATGCTCAACAAAATAATATTGCTGCAGCAAAATTAGTTGCACAATTAGTAAGAAGCAGTCTTGGCCCTAGAGGTCTTGATAAAATGCTAGTTGACTCATTAGGTGACGTTACGATTACAAATGATGGTGCAACCATTCTAAAAGAAATTGATGTTCAGCACCCTGCAGCCAAAATGATGGTTGAAATTTCTAAAACTGTGGATAATGAAGTGGGTGACGGTACAACATCCTCTGTTATTTTTGGAGGTGCATTATTAGCAAGAGCAGAAGATCTTCTTAACAAAGATGTTCATGCTTCAACTATAATTGATGGCTATCAGGCTGCAGCTGATAAGGCTCTTGAAATTTACTCAGATTTAGCAAAAAAAATACAGCCTGATGATAGAGCATCTCTTCTAAAAATTGCTGTAACAAGTATGCAATCAAAATTAATTTCTGAAGATAGTGATTCTCTTTCAAAAATTATAGTTGATGCAATTTTAAGTATAACGACTAAGAAAGGAGATGATTATTTTGTTGATCTTGAAAATATCAAAGTAGAAAAGAAAGCTGGTGGTTCAATTGACGATACGCAAATTGTAAAAGGTATTGTTTTGGATAAAGAAATTGTTCATAGTGGAATGCCTACTAAAATTGAGAAAGCAAAAATAGCATTAGTTAATTCGGCATTAGAAATTGAAAAAACTGAACTCAGTTCAGAAATAAGAATTACTGATCCAACACAAATGCAGATGTTCTTAGAAGAAGAAAATAGGATGTTAAAGACTATGGTTGACAAATTACATGATGTAGGAGCAAATGTCTTGATTTGTCAAAAAGGAATTGATGATATTTCACAACATTATTTGGCAAAATATGGTATTATGGCAATACGTCGTGTCAAAGAAAGTGATATGATTAAACTTTCTAAAGCTACAGGTGGACGTGTAATAAGTAATCTTGATGATCTTTCAGAAAATGATCTTGGTATTGCAGACTTGGCTCACCAAAAGAAAGTTGAATCTGACAAGTGGGTTTTCATTGAGGGTTGTAAACATCCACAATCAGTTACATTACTAATTCGTGGTGGAACTCAAAGAGTAATAGATGAAGTTGATCGTTCAATTCATGATTCTTTAATGGTTGTAAAAGATGTCATTGAAAAACCAGAAATTGTTGCAGGTGGAGGTGCTCCTGAAGCATTTGCAGCTGCATTTCTGAAAGATTGGGCTGACAATTTTGATGGAAGAGAACAACTTGCAATTAAAAAATATGCTGAAGCATTAGAGACAATTCCACTTACAATTGCTGAAAATGCAGGAATGGATCCAATTGATACAATGGCTAATCTAAGAGCAAAACAAAATCATGGCCAAAAATGGACTGGAATTGATGCTAGAAATATGCAGATTGCTGACATGATGGCAATTAATGTTGTAGAGCCAATTGTAGTTAAAGAACAGATAATTAAATCTGCAACCGAAGCAGCATGTATGATTCTTAGAATAGATGATGTAATTGCCACATCTGGAGCTCCAGGTGGTGGCGGTATGCCTGGAATGGGTTAAAATTTTAGTTAAAGCTTAAGCGTTTTAATTTTTGTAAATTATTATTGTACAAACTTGGTGTAGATTTAGGTGGTACTAAAACAGAAGCTGTGCTTCTTGATGAAAATTTTAATGTCATAGAGAGAAAAAGAATTCCAACTCCTCAAAATGATTATCATCAAATTCTTAATTCTATTTCGTCTCTTGTATTGGACATATCTGAAAACGTTTCTGATTTTTCACTAGGTATTTGTACGCCAGGTGCAATTTCTAAAAAAACGGGATTAATAAAAAATAGTAATACTCAATGCTTGATTGGTAGATCATTAAAAGAAGATTTAGAAAATAAACTTGGAAAAAAAATATCCATGGAAAATGATGCTAATTGTTTTACGATGGCTGAATCTATATTGGGTGTTGCTGCGGATTATGGTTTAGTTTTTGGTGTTATTCTTGGAACTGGTATAGGGGGAGGAATCGTAATTGATAAAAAATTACATTCTGGAAGAACTAACATTGGAGGTGAATGGGGTCATCATACATTACATCGTAA
>JAOUAY010000228.1 GCA_029860565.1 Candidatus Nitrosopumilus sp. | reverse complement strand
TGAGTTTTTAATTGACAGTTGTTTTGAGATAAAATTTTCATTTAATCCATAGTTTGAAACATTGTCAATATCAAATCCCATAGGATTAAGAGTAGTTTTTACTTTAACTCGCACATTTTTACTAATACTAGATAGAAATTCTTCTCCTGCATCCCCAATGGTATTATAATTTACACCTGAAAGATGAGCCCATTCTATTGGTACTAATTTTTCAGCATTTGTTGCCTCGCCAGTTGCAACTAGAATTCTATATGCCATCTGCATAATTTCTCCTTGCTCACCTTTTAATGCAGATTCTTCTTCTCTTGTTAGTTCCAATGAAATTCTTTTGTTATTACAGTTATAATACTTGTAGGTAGTTTTTCATTTGGAAATGGAAAAAATTCTTTCTGGAATGACAAAGACAATGGATGCTGTAAAACCACCAAGAATGACTGCACTAAGAGAACTTCATGAAGCTGAAACTGGTCCATTTAGTATTTTAATTGGAACTATACTTTCTGCAAGAACCAAAGATGAAGCAACAGCTAAGGCAGTTAAAGCATTATTCTCAAAATATAAAAATCCTAAAGAATTAGCTGGAGCAAAAATAAAAGATGTAGAAAAAATCATCAAATCAATTGGATTCTTTCATGTAAAATCAAAAAGAATCATCGAGGTTGCAAATATTATCCATACAAAACATAAGGATAAAGTTCCAGATGATTTGGATATTTTGGTACAATTACCTGGAGTTGGAAGAAAAACAGCTAACTGTGTTTTGGTATACGCATTTGAAAAACCAGCAATTCCAGTTGATATTCATGTTCATCGAATCTCAAATAGATTAGGATTAGTTGATACAAAAAATCCTGAAGAAACAGAACAAGAATTGATGAAGAAAATAAAAAAGAAATATTGGATTGACATTAATGATACTTTTGTAATGTATGGTCAAAATATTTGCAAACCAATTTCTCCAATGTGTGATGTATGTAAGATTAAAAAAAGTTGTAAATTT
Organism: Candidatus Nitrosopumilus sp.; assembly: GCA_029860565.1. Classification (GTDB taxonomy): domain Archaea; phylum Thermoproteota; class Nitrososphaeria; order Nitrososphaerales; family Nitrosopumilaceae; genus Nitrosopumilus. The sequence continues at coordinate 1,044 of JAOUAY010000228.1, read as the reverse complement.
TATAAAACTAAGAACGCCTCTTAGTTAGAAGCAACAACGCTATCACAATTGATCCAACTCCGGCTGCCATGTAAAATGGAAATAATGCAAATGTATTCTTTGCGGGATCGCCAGATAGGAATTCTATAATCATACTTCCAGAACTTACTGCTGGGGGATCAGTAGAACCCTGCATTCCATAAACAGAGTACGAATTAATTGCAAATTGACCAATATCCAAATTAGTAACCACAATTCTAGCTCCATTGTTTACAGTTAGTCCTGCTCTATCAGTGAAGGAAATGATAGATTTTGCCTGTGGATACCAACCTCGATCTAAATCTCTATGAACTACAATGTATCCTTCTTTTGGAGTTTGAACTGCAACCCAAAACTTATTGTCAGGTTGTGGTCCCATTCCAACTTCAATGAATTCATCGGGTGTTTGTTCATCATATAGTTTTAGAACTGCATTTCCATCAGGATTTGCATAAAGAAGATTGTTATCAATAGTTACTTGCCAGCTAACAGCATGAACATCATTAAGAATTATTACTGGTGCATCTCGCATTACTCTGTTAAATTCATCTGAAGGAATTTCTAATGTATCGATAATTAATGATGGATTATTTGATTCTTGAGCAAATACTGGAGATATAAAAAATCCGGTCAATAAAATTATTGCAAAGAGATATTTCACAAGCTAGATCAAATCTGATTGAATAAAAATCTAATCAACAAAAGGTTTTGGATGAGCTAAGATTATTTTTGCCACTTCAGGTCTTAGAATAAACTCAGAAGGTGCCTGACCATTTTGAATCATTTCCCTAAGTGCAGTTCCACTAATTTGTTCTTTAACATCATTATCATGTGGACATGCTTTTGGAGTTGTATATGTAAGACATTTTTTACAATAGAAAAACGGTGGGAAAAATACCGGAGAAATTTCTAACTCAGGATAGTCTTCAAAGATTTTTTGTGCAGCAAATGGATCATAGAACTTTCCAACACCTGCATGATCTCTTCCAATTATAATATGTGTACAACCATAGTTTTGTCTCATAA